>JAAYPU010000300.1 GCA_012519645.1 Clostridiales bacterium
AATTCAGTACTGCCTGTCTGTGATGTAAGAGGCATTGTTCATGTTACCGGTGGCGGCTTCTATGAAAACATTCCCAGAATTATACCTGACGGATTGGGTGCCGAAATAAATTTAGGCAGCTGGGAAGTATCAGATATTTTTAAATATATTCAAAAGCAGGGGAATATAGAGACAGACGAAATGTTTTCTACCTTTAATATGGGCATAGGGCTTATTATGGCAACGGCAGAAAATGAAGCTGATAAAATACTGAATAACGTTCAGGATGCGCGTGTAATAGGCAAAGTCGTAAAGGGTAAAGGAGTCCGGTTATGTCAGAGATAAAAATAGCTGTTTTAGTATCCGGCGGGGGTACAAACATGCAAGCTATAATAAATGAAATTGAAAAAGGAAATATCAATGGCAGGATAGAAATAGTCATATCCTCAAATGAGAAAGCTTTTGCCCTTGAGAGAGCGGCAAAGTATGGAATAGAAGGTATTTATATAGGAAAAAACAATTATTCGGATGTTCATAAAAGAACGGAAGCGATATTGGAAATCTTAGAAAAGAAGGAAATTCAGCTTATTGTTCTTGCGGGATATATGAGTATATTGGAAAGCTCATTTATTGAAAAATACAAAAATAGAATTATAAATATCCATCCTGCGCTCATACCAAGCTTTTGCGGAAAAGGATATTACGGACAGAAGGTGCATCAGGCTGTATTGGATTACGGAGCTAAAGTGTCAGGTGCGACAGTTCATTTTGTAGATGAGGGTACTGACACAGGACCTGTTATATTACAGGAAGCTGTAGAGGTAAAAGATGATGATACTGTTGAAACCCTTGCCGCACGTGTTTTAGAAGCAGAACACAGACTATTGCCGAAGGCAGTCAAGCTTTTCTGTGAAGGTAAGCTTGTTGTTGAAGGAAGGAAAGTACGTATTTTAACTAATAAATAATAACTAATAACTTTATTTAGGTCTCAGGTCTCTGGTCTCGGGTTTTAGGTCCTAAGTCCGGTGTCCGGCGTAGGGGCGAACAGTGTTCGCCAGATGACAGATGAAAGTTTATGAAGGATTTTGCTTAAGGCAAAATCTATCTTCAATCATAAATCATAAATCATAAATCTTAAATCTTAAATAATAAATTCATAAATGGGTAGAGTAACCAGCTTTGCCGGTTAAGGAGGGTGTATATGATAAAAAGAGCATTAATCAGCGTTTCAGACAAAAATGGAATAGTGGAATTTGCCAAAGAGCTTGAAAAGATGGGAGTTGAAATTATTTCTACTGGGGGAACTTCCAAGCTGTTATCGGACAATGGAATAAAAGTCACCGGTATATCGGATGTCACAGGCTTTCCGGAATGCCTGGATGGAAGGGTAAAAACCCTGCATCCGGCAGTACATGGAGGTATTCTTGCAATAAGAGACAATGCAGACCATATGAAACAGCTGTCAGATTTAAATATTGATACCATTGATTTGTTAGTAATTAATCTTTATCCTTTTAAGGCAACAATAATGAAACCCGATGTAACACTGGAGGAAGCAATAGAAAACATTGATATAGGCGGGCCGACTATGCTTCGTTCCGCAGCTAAGAACCATAAAGATGTGACCGTTATTTGTGACCCGAAGGACTATTCTGCCGTTTTAGAGGAAATGAAAAAGGGAGACGTATCCTATGATACGAAGTACAGATTAGCATTGAAAGTATTTGAGCATACTGCAAGCTATGATGCCATGATTTCGGATTATTTGAGAAAACAGATTAATGCAGAGCTTCCTGAGAATTTGACATTGACCTTTGAAAAGGTTCAGGAATTGCGTTACGGAGAAAACCCTCATCAAAAAGCATTTTTCTATAAAGAGATAAAGGCCGATGAAGGTTCATTAGTACATGCGGTACAACTGCACGGCAAAGAATTATCCTTTAATAATATCAACGACACTAACGGCGCTTTGGAAACCCTCAAAGAATTCACTGAGCCTGCAGTAGTTGCTGTTAAACATGCAAATCCTTGCGGTGTAGGTATGGGATATGACATCTATGATGCCTATGTTAAAGCTTATAAAGCCGACCCGATTTCTATATATGGCGGCATTATTGCTGCCAACAGAATTATTGACGAGAGAACAGCAGAAGAAATCAATAAAATATTTGTAGAAATAATAATTGCGCCGGATTATACTCAGGAAGCTTTAGAAATATTGAAAAGAAAGAAAAATATCCGCATTTTATCACTGGATAATATAAACCATAAATTGCCAGAAGACGCCATTGATTTGAAAAAAGTAAGCGGCGGATTGCTGGTACAAAACATAGATTCAGAGCTATATAACGAAGAAGAGCTTGAAATAGTGACAGACAGGATCCCAACGGAAAAGGAAATGGAAGATCTGAAATTTGCATGGAAAGTCGTAAAACACATTAAATCTAACGGTATTGTTCTGGCAAAGGAAGGCAAAACCATAGGAATAGGACCCGGACAGGTCAACAGGATCTGGGCTGTAGAAAATTCCATCCGCCAAGCTACAGATGATACACGCGGGAGCGTGCTGGCATCCGATGCATTTTTCCCATTCGGAGATTGCGTCGAAGCAGCAGCAAAAGCAGGTGTGACGGCCATAATTCAGCCGGGCGGCTCAATAAATGATAAAGAATCCATCGAAAAGGCAAATCAGTACGGGATTGCGATGATATTTACTAAAATGCGCCACTTCAAACATTAATAAGACACTGGTAAACGCGCTATTTCTTTGTTGCTTCCTTGTTTCCGGTGATCATTTACTTACTATGTAAACTGCGTTCCTCAACTGCGTTGCGCCTTGAACTAGCATCGTTTAACAGCGTCTTAGAGAAATATATGAATGGAAGCAACATAATTTTAGTGATTAGTGATTAGTGGTTAGTGATTAGTGGTTCATGGTCTCAGGTGTCAGGTCTCAGGTCATATATAGAGTTCAAAATCCGAGGCAAGAGCCAAAACCCAGCTGGACTATTGTTTCACTATTGTTTAACTATTGTTCGACTATGCAACAGCATCATTATGCCCTTCGGAGCAATATAAGTATAAATATGTGCTGCGCACAATGTGAGTATAAGTTAAAATTAAATTTAAAATTGAATGTAGAGGTTAGTGGTTAACGAAGGTGGGAATTTGTGTTCGAAAATCCTTTTCTAAGTTATTTATTTTTCATTTAGACCGCGAACTACGAACCACGAACCACGAACAATTCCCTATTCCCTATCCCCTATCCCCTATACAGTTATCAATTGTTCAAATACGGAGGTTATGAAATGAAAGTTTTAGTTGTCGGCAGCGGCGGAAGAGAACACACTATCATATGGAAACTATCCCAAAGTCCTAAGGTGGACAAGATATACTGTGCACCCGGAAATGCAGGAATTGCAGATTTTGCGGAATGTGTGGACATCTCTTCGGATGATATAGAAAAATTATGTACCTTTGCGAAGGAAAATAAAATAGAGCTTACCATAGTAGGACCGGAAGCGCCGTTGACAGAAGGTATCTGTGACAGATTCGAAAAAGAAGGCTTGAAGGTTTTCGGACCGAACAAAAAATGTGCTCAGCTGGAAGGAAGCAAAGCCTTTACAAAAGAATTCCTGATAAGGCATGAGATTCCCACGGCAAGATATATTGAATTCACCGATATAGAAGAAGCAAAAAAAGCTGTAGGTATTTACGGCTATCCGATGGTAATCAAAGCTGACGGCCTTGCGGCCGGAAAAGGTGTTGTTATTGCGGAGGATGAAGAATCAGCTTTAAAGGCATTGAACGAAATGATGTCAGATAAAATATTTGGCAGTGCAGGAGACAAAGTCGTCATAGAAGAATTTCTGACAGGAATAGAAACATCCATATTATGTTTTGTAGACGGAAAAACAATAGTTCCTATGGTTCCCGCCCAGGATTATAAAAAGATATTTGATAATGATGAAGGACCGAATACAGGCGGTATGGGTACATATTCCCCCAGCTTGATATATGATGATGTATTGGACGATAAAATCAAATTACAGGTTCTTGAGCCGGTTATTCAAGGCTTTAAAAAAGACGGACTGGATTTCAGGGGAATCCTTTTTATAGGGCTGATGATACAGGATGGTGAGCCAAAGGTTTTGGAATTCAATGTACGTTTTGGAGATCCTGAGACACAAACTGTATTAACACGATTGGAAACCGATCTTATAGATATTATTGAAAGTATCTTGGAAGGAAAGCTTGAAGCACAGGAAATAAAATGGAGCGACAAGCGGACGGTATGTGTGGTTATGGCTGCAGGAGGCTATCCAGGTGAGTATGAAAAAGG
>JAAYPU010000301.1 GCA_012519645.1 Clostridiales bacterium
TCCATTGTGTTGTACATATATTTAAATCTATGATATATTTATTTTTATAATGCATCTTTATTACATAATATATAAATTAATATTCGGGGTGTTTGTATGGATTTTAATACAACAATAAGTCAGATCATAATACTATTTATAATAATGTTTATAGGAGCAGCTGCAAAAAGAGCAAAGTTCATCGACGAAGGCATGCAAAACTCGTAATCTGTGCTTCTCATGCAGATTTCACTTCCGGCACTTGTACTCTCATCAACCAATATTAAAAGAACTGCTGAAGTGCTGCCTAATATGATAAGCATATTGACAATCACATTTATAACTTATATTCTGACAATATTGATATGCATACTGACTGTTAAGGGGCTGCACTTTGACCAAAAAACATCCGCTGTTTTTATCTCTCTTATAGTATTCGGGAACGTAGGATTTATGGGTTTCCCCGTTGCCAGAGCTCTTTTTGGCGAAATCGGCGTCTTTTATACTACAGCTTCAAACTTAGTATTTACCGTCTTTCTTTGGACTTACGGAATACTATTGTTCGACAGTCATGGAAAAATACAGTTGAAAAAGCTCCTTAATCCGGGTTCGATAGCAACTTTAGCTGCTGTCTTTATGTTTGCTTTCCAAATAAAATTGCCATATCCCCTTCATACGGCACTTGATCAGATCGGGGAAATGACTACACCTGTCTCAATGCTTCTTATAGGAGCACTGATTGCGGAAATAGATGCTTCAAAGCTTTTTTTGAATAAAAAAAGTCTATCTGGTATCGGTAATCAGGCTTGTTCTTATTCCTTTAGCATCTGCCTACATTCTTAAGGCTGTGGGCTTTAACAGCATGGTTATATCAATTTGTTCCATAATGGCTGCCATGCCATCAGGTGCAATAAATGCAATTTTTGCCAAGCAGTTTGACATAGAGCCATTATTTGCCTCGGTTGGTGTATTTATAACTACGTTTTTAAGTATTTTTACACTGCCCTTCACTGTATATATGCTTACTAATTTCATACTTTAGCTTTTCATTTTTCTCTTTTCTTATCCTATATTTTCAACTCATGTAAATACAAAATCCATAGAATACTATATATGTCGAGAAATAGATTTATCACAACATATGAATCAAGGAAAATATTTCGTATGAAACATGTGCTATGAAAGGCGGTGTTTTAGAATGGCAAAAAATGCTGAAACAACATACAAAACCATTCCAGGGAAAAGAACCGACAGGCGAAGCTCAAGGATTCTTGTACCTGAAGCCGAGGCTGCAATGGATGCTTTGAAAAAATCCATCGCCTCAGAGTTTGGAATAGATTTTACCAGCAGCTATAAAGGCAACCTGTCGGCAAAGCAGTGCGGCAAGGTGGGGGGTGAAATGGTAAGAAGAATCATAGAACAGATGAAGCAAGAAATTGCTCAGTCTCCCAACAGGTTTCGCCAGTGATAAAAAACGGAACAAAGGAGGGACGCGGGGGACGTTTCTCCAAAGGACATGGGGACGTTTCTCCTGTCTCTCTTTTCAAAGAGAGACAGGAGAAACGTCCCCATGTCCTTTTTTGGCATTGCTTTTTAAAAAGCAGTATGATAATATTTGTAGGTGTACGAAGCATGTTATATACGGGGGTAGATGGGTGCTGGTGTACACTCTGGTCTTCAAAACCAGTGTTTGGGGTTGGTAGCCTCATGGGTGGGTTCGATTCCCACATACTCCCGCCAATTCAAATTAGCGTATTCCTATAATTTTGATAAATAAAAAGGGACTGACACTCGTAGAGTGAAGTCCTTTTTTGCTGCAAAATAATCGCTGTTTTAACGGCATATACTTGAGTATTTTTGTCATTTCCATTATTTTATAAGCTCATAGTAATAAAATGAATAAGAGTCTTAAATTTATTTATATTTAAGGCTCTTATCCTGTTAATTGCCAGACGACCTACTTATTTTCGGGCAAGATCCTTCGTTCCCAGTATTATATGGGCAAGACCGAAGCCAACCAGACCTGCACCAATCATGGGCAGCATATCACTCTTATGCATGCCGTGCCTTTCCATATCCATCCCTCTGATCATCGTTCCTGCCGCTAAGACAGAGCTTCCCAACAATGTCGGTATCAATCCTTCACGCATGTTAACCCTCCTAACATCTTTTTGCCTCTTTATATTTTTTGCAAACTTATTATTTCTATCCATGGAATAAATCGTGAAAAAACAAAGCCATTGAATTAATTCAATGGCCATTTGTTCCATATTATCTTCTGAAATCTCTGCTGCTGTTTCTCTGTGCTTTTTTTGCTTTTCTGCAAACAGGGCATCTCTGGGGTTCGTTTTCGAAGCCTTTTTCCTTATAAAAAGCCTGTTCGCCCTCTGTGAATACAAATACTGTTCCACAGTCCTTGCAAGTCAAATTCTTATCAGCCATTTTATTACCTCCTATTATTTATTAGGATTTAACAACTTTCAAACATTATACATTCTCCTGATAAATAATAGGAAATGGTTTTAATATCGTTAAATCACAGTTGTATAAGTATATCACCTATACCATTTAATGTCAACGGTTATTTACTGCGTTTGTGATTATCGTGTGATAATGTCACCTTGTAAACTATCGTGATAAAATGTCACTATGAAGAATGAGGTGCATTATCTAATGTCCCAAAA
>JAAYPU010000302.1 GCA_012519645.1 Clostridiales bacterium
AAGAATTCTTTTTGTAGATGATGAAGTAGAAGTGCTGAAGCAGTTAAATCGTTTATTCGTGGATACATCTTATGATGTTTATTTAGCTAATTCAGGACAAGAAGCATTAGACACTTTATCTAAAATAAAGGTGGATTTGATCATTACTGATTTGAACATGCCGGAAATAGACGGATATGAACTGCTGATTCAAGCAAAAAAGCTGTATCCGAAAATGTTCAGAGTTATACTCGGTACGCAATCTGAAGATAATCGTGTCGTTAAAGCCATCCAGAAGAACCTCGCAAAGCTGTGCATTTATAAGCCTTGGGATGATCAGAAAATAATGCGGGTTGTAAATGGGATTTTTCAGTTTCGCAATAATATTTCAAGTCCGGAACTGGTCAATATTATAAACAATCTGGACGGGCTGCCTACATTGCCTAATCTATACAGCGAGCTTTGTGAAGCAATAAACGATGAAAAAAGCATCGATGATATTGCTGAAATTATAGAGAAAGATCAATCTATAGCAACTAAAATATTACATATTGCAAATTCCGCGTTTTATGGAGTAAAGACTAGCTCTATAAAACAAGCAATTCTTAATATCGGATTAAATAATATTAGAAATATAGTTTTAGCTACTTCTGTTTTTCATACTCGTTTGCAGGCAGATATGATGGGCTATTTCAAAAAACTATGGGAACATGCATATATTTGTAATATATTGACATCATTGTTATACGAGAAAATTTATAATGAAAAGATTCCTGTAGAATACCTCTCAGCCGGATTGCTGCATGATATAGGTAAAATAGTTTTGTTAAATATATTTGGCAAAGACTATTATAATTTGTTAAAAGAAGAAAACGCTTCGGAAAAGGAAAGCACAGAAATTGGTATATCGCACTGTCAGATGGGAGGATATTTGCTGAATTGGTGGGAATTGCCGCATCAAATTATAGAGTCAGTACTGTATCACCATGATCCATTAAATGAAAGTATTATCTGCAAGGACTTGCTGCCTATTGTTCATCTGGCCGATTATTATTCATGGGAAAGCGTAGATATGCCGACGCATTATGTTTTAAATAAAGAGATTTTTCCGGCTTTGAACATTGAACAAGATGAAATAGAGCATTATATTAAAACACTAAAAGTAATGTAATAAAGATTTGAGATTTAATAAAAAAAAGTGGTGAACACCACTTTTTTTTATTGGACATTATACATACCATGATTTTGCATATATAAAAATAAGTCTTCGCCATGCTGTTGTTCTTCCTTTTGGATATGATTCAGAGCCTGTCTTATATTATGATCTCTGAATTCAAATATCGCTGAATTGTAAGTTGCAGAAATATATTTTTCTGTGGAAAGAAGATCTTGGCATAGATCAGCGTCATTAGAGCTGAATGTCCCTTGAATATTTGCCTGACTTCCGCTCTGTGTTGAAGTGCTTGATGTACTTTGTTGCTGCTGTTGTCCTTGTTGATTGGTATTGGGCATCTGCCCGCTAAGTATTTGATTGATTGTGTTTAGATGCTGCTGCTCCTGCTGCGCATGAGTCAGGAACATTTGTTTTAGAGCTTGATCCTGTACTTGATTTGCATAGCTATTGTATTTTTTAATACAAAGTTCTTCACTTTTTTTATGATCCTGTAATAGCATGGTTTCTTTTTGAGTCAGATTCATGCTTTAATCACCTCCGAAAATAGCATTTGTAATCAGATGAAAAATATACATAAAAAGAGTATAGAGTATGGAGTATGGAGTGGAGATAAGAAATAAGAGATAAAAGATAAAAGGTAAGGAAATCTTTGCTTTGCAAAGCCAACATTTAAAATATTTGATTTTCCTAAAGAAAATCCATCTAAACTATTATCCGTTATCTATTATCTATTTATCTGATACTTTTGCCGGACACCCAAATATCAGTTAGCTGTTGCTTAGTTGTCCATGCTCTAATATAATGAATGTTGAAAGAATATAAAAAGAGGAGAGAAAGCTGTGTATTTGAGAATAATATTTCTTATACTATTATGCATTCCAGTTATATATATCTTCTTTTTGCTGCTTGGATATTTAATTGATGAAATTATTCATAAAGAGGAAAAAAGAGATTCTCATAGATATGATTATGACGAAGATGATGTCCTTTTTCGAGAATACCATCTACGTAAAAAACGAGGGGATTACAAAGTCATACGATAGTCAGCTGTTTATTATAGAATTTTAGTAATTATGGGGAGAACATATGCGAGGATATTTTATTACCTTTGAAGGGCCGGACGGTTCGGGAAAATCCACTCAGATAAAATTAATAAAAGAATATTTCGAAAAAAAAGGGTTTGATTTAATAATAACGCGTGAGCCTGGCGGAACAAGAATAAGTGAGAAGATTCGAGATATCATATTGGATAACGAGCATACGGAAATGGATTATATTGCCGAGGCTTTATTATATGCCGCGGCGAGGGCTCAACATGTGTCACAGCTGATAAAACCTGCTTTGGAAGAAGGCAAAGTTGTTATTTGCGATAGATTTGTCGACTCAAGTTTTGTTTATCAGGGAGAAGGCAGAGGATTAGGTAAATGTGTGAAAGAAATAAATGATATTGCTATAAGAGGCTTCATGCCGGATGTTACTTTTCTGTTTAAAATCGATCCGGAAATAGGTAATATGCGAATAAAGAATAAAAACAGACTGGATATGGAAAAAATCGATTATCATAGAATAGTATATAATGCTTATTTAAAACTGGAGAAAGAATATCCTGACAGGATCAAAGGCATCGATGCCGGCAGATCTATAGATGAGATACATGAAGAGATTAAGGAATACTTAGAGAAGCTGCTTAAATAGGGTCTCAGGTCTCGGGTGTCGGTTATAGATGAAAGATGAGATATGAAAGATGAAAGTTAAGGATGAAATTTGCTTAAGCAAATTTCCACATTAAATCATAAATCTTAAATCATAAATCTTATCTTATACTTACACTGTGCGCAGCACATATTTATACTTACACTACTCCGAAGGAGTATAGTTGGGAGCGCAATATAATGAGTTTGGAAGATATAATAGGGCAGGAGAAAATTATAGATACCCTGAAGAAATCTATTGTTAAGCAAAATATTTTTCATGCCTATATTTTTGAAGGGCCGGATGGTATGGGCAAAAAAAAGGCTGCTTTTAATTTTGCGAAGGCTGTCCTGTGTATACAACCGGATGGTGATAGCTGCGGGAAATGTACAGCGTGTCACAAAATGGATAGTAATGCCCATCCAGATTACATTTTTATAGAGCCGGATGGAATAAACATAAAATATGTACAAATAGAGGATATGCAGAAAAGCATATCTAAAAAGCCTATCGAAGGACAGAATACTGTAGTAGTTATAAATAAATCAGATTCCATGACTGTGAGAGCTCAGAACAGATTGTTAAAAACGTTGGAAGAGCCAAATGCGCATGTCATTATCATTCTATTGACGCATAATGCAAATATGCTTCTCCCAACTATCGTATCCAGGTGCATGATTCTGAAGTTTAAGCCGGTATCAGACAGTGTAATTAAGAATTATCTCCGGAAAAAGTATAATATAAGCGAAAATGATGCAGGCGTACTTACAACATTTTGCAATGGGCGCATAGAATTAGCTGAAGAATTGTATCTTTCAGATGGTTTTAAAGAAATACGTCAGAAAAGTATTGATATGGCGAAGAAAATATCTGTTTTCAAAGAAGAAGATATTTGGGAGATGATAAGTATTTTTGAGAAGCAAAAAGAAAATGCAATTGATTTCTTAGATATGATAGAATATTGGTACCGCGA
>JAAYPU010000303.1 GCA_012519645.1 Clostridiales bacterium
CTTTTATCTTTTATCTAATAAAACGTTGGGGACGGTACTTTTTTTTTGAAATAGTGCAAATTCCTCCATTCCCTTTTCTCTCTTCTCTCTTCTCTTTCTCTCAATTCGCCCATTAAAAAAGGAACTTTTGTGTTTTTAACACAAAAGTTCCTTAATTCTTCGTTCTTAGTTATCAGTTATCAATTATTCTTGTATGGTTGGTTCTATGAGGCCATACTGCCCTCTCTTCCTCTTATACACAACACTGAACTCATCAGTATTTGCATTTGTAAAAACAAAGAAATTATGTCCCAACAGCTCCATTTGAAGCACAGCTTCTTCCGGACTCATAGGCTTAACCGGGAATCTTTTTGTTTTTACTATTTCAATTTCTTCATTTTCTTGTTCATAATCAGGAATCTGTTCGAATCTGATGGTCTCGTTCATTTTATGTTTTCTGGCTAACTTTGTTTTATATTTTGTGATTTGTGCAGTTAGTTTATCTACGACGCCATCAAGAGAAGTATACATATCATCCGATACCTCTTCGGCTCGTATTTTGATGCCATCGACAACCATCATACTCTCCATGATCTGACGGTTTTTAATCACTTCAAGGGTTACATTCATCTCAATTTCATGTTTAAAATATTTTTCAAATTTTGAAAACTTAGATTCTATTGTTTCTTTTAATGCATCCGTTAATGTAATGTTTTTTCCTGTAATGCTTATTTTCATATATTTCAACCCCTTTCAGCATTTTATTATATTATTCGCTAATATTTTCTTTTTACTTTCTCAATGGATTATATATTGTATGAAAGAATATTCAGTCAAATCGACAATTTCCTATTTTTATTAACATTAAAAACGACAATATTTAAACAATCTTCGACTTTAAATATTTCTGTGGATAATGTGAGTAACTCTGTTGATAATTGATATCTCGGGGATTAACAGTGTGGATAAAACAGAACACCCCCTTGCTGTATAAATATACGTTATTGAAACTTTACAATAACATAAAATGTTGAGTCTACCTGGTTTGAGGCTATGAATAAATATTCATTCTGTTTTGCATTCTCACATATTTTTTTGTTTTTGCATGCCTTTGTAGATAATTGTGGATAATTAATATTTCGCTTCTCTTTTTCACATTTTATTCTTGATTCTTCTTGTTTGCTTATAATATTTTGTCGAATGTTACATCATTCAGCTGACCTGGTCTTTGCCCCCACACTCGCCTACAGGGAGGTTCGCTTCGGTTTATCACTACTACTCCTCTCAGAATAATCTGGCAGGTCTTACTTCTAAGCCGCACCATGCTCATTAGCCGATATTTATCGACTAACTTACGTGGGTTCTTTCGCCTGCGACTGGCATGAACTTTCAACCACAGACCTGAATCATGTAACTTCGATTCATATTATATAATAATGATATTATTGTCAAGGCTATTTTATTTATTCATTCTTTCCAATAACAGGCGTAATTATGTAAATATTCTTCACCCCATAACGCATCATTTCTTTGCAACACGCATCGACAGTATTCCCTGTCGTATAAACATCATCCACAAGCAAAATATTTTTATTACATATATACCCATTATTTATTATTGTAAAAGCATTTTTTATGTTTTTTTGTCGATTAATTAAAGATAATTTATTTTGAGACTGAGTATAGCGATTGCGTATCAGGATACGGTCATTTATTTCCGTTTGGGACAAGTGCGCCAAGTGCTTTGCTAATAGATATGACTGGTTATATCCTCGTTCTTTTTGTTTTTTGGGGTGCAAGGGCACTGGTATAATGAAATCGATTTGCAGATTTTGCTCATTTAGCTTTTGATACATCATTTCGGCTATATGTTTTGCATAGTAGCCTTTCCCGTTATATTTTAAATCTATAATTATTTTTTTTACTGAATCATCATATACTGCACACGAAAAACCCTTGGTGAATAAATGCTTTTCATTTACACAATCTCTGCAAGCATCCGGAAAATACCAGTTTTCCAAAGGCTTTCCGCATTTGCCGCAGGTTCTTCCTTTTATCCATTTTATTTTCTCTCTGCAGGAATCACACAATCCATAAGGCTTATTGTAGATGGGTGCATCACAATTAATACAATATATTCCGGATGGAAAAATCAGATCCAAAAAAGTATCTCCCATCTCATAAATCCAATCCCTAATAATCCCCATAATATCCCCCCTCGATGCTTCGCATCAGTTTATGGTGTATCGTTTATTGTGTAATTATGTTTAGATAATAGATAAGGGATTCCCTATCCCCTATCCCCTATCCTCTATTCCCTGTCAAAGAAGTATTTTCTCCTCCAAGAACTTTTTAAGGCGTATTCCAAGTGCGGAATAGCGTTCTATTATACGGTTGTTGTCTATCATGCCCTGAAGATATTTCTCACCGCCCACCAAAACAA
>JAAYPU010000304.1 GCA_012519645.1 Clostridiales bacterium
AAACCCGGGTTTATTAATGCAGGGATAGTGGGAAGCGATGATAATTTTCTCTGCTGTTACTTTTTTGCCATTGTTTGATATTATGGTGTATTTTTCATTCTCTTCAATCCTGACAATTCTGCTTTGTTCAAAGATAGAACTGCCGCTTTTAACTATTATTTCAGCCAGAGGAAGGAGAAACTTTCCAGGGTGAAATCGTGCCTGATTGTCAAATCTGACAGCCGCTTTGATCGGAAAGCCCAAAGGTATATCCTCTAAGTATGCTGCTTTTATTCCCAGTGAGCCTGCTGCTTCTGCCTCTTGTTCTATTTGGGCAACATATTCATCGCTATGAGTATATACATAAGCAGATTCATATGCAAAATCGCATTCAATATCGTTTTCTGCCGCAATTGTTTTGATCATATCGATAGCGGTTTCATTTGCTTGTGAATATTGACTTGCTATTTCCCCGCTTATCTGGTTTTTGATTTTACTATATATAAGTCCATGCTGTGATGTGATTTTTGCAGTTGTATGGCCCGTTGTACATTTCAATATACGGTCGGCTTCGAGAATGACCGACTTTATACCATGACGGCTAAGTAAATAGGCTGTACAGATGCCAGCCATCCCGCCACCGATAATAGCTATATCTGCATGGATATCATCTTCTAATGTCGGATAATCCGGCTGCGATATTGAATCGATCCAATATGATTGGGGCGGAATTCTGAAAACCTTTTCTTTACTTGTGTTCATTTGATTAATCTCCTCCATTTATTAGATTTAACTTAATAGTATTTTTTACTTATACAGCTTGAACTATCCAAAAATATTGTGTTTATATAAAAATGGAACAAATCTGATGTATATACGTCAAAATGAAGGACGGAGGATGTAAATATGAAGAACAGATATATTTTTATTTTGATAGCTTTATCTATGGTTCTCATTTTAACAGGATGCAGTAAGAATGCAGGGAGCAGGGAAAAAGAAAAAGAAAAAGAAATATTCTATGGTGAATGGATAACTGCTGATGCCATATCTTACGCCCCGGTAAGTGCTATCACAGAAGAAGAATATAACGAAAAATATCTTGGCAAAGTTGTGTTATATTCTAAGGATAAGGCGGAATTTGAAAATGATATGATTGAAAATCCGGTCTATCAAAAGATTATTGTTGATAATGCGAAATTCTATAATGAATACAGAGTCCGATTTGAAGATTTGGGAATAGAAAGCGGTCAGGCTACGATAGTTGAAATAAAGGATTGGATCAATCCATGTTCATTATTAATTATTAAAGATGAAAAAACTATGATTTCTTTATGGGACGGTTTATTTTTTGAATTAAAAAGAAAATAAAATGAGGTGTTTTTAACTGGGCTTGTTTGTAATGCCTGTCAGCAACAACTTGAAATGTCTGATATAATTTTCTTTCAAATCAAAATCAGGGTAACGGATACACCACTCATAAGTGATACCTCTTAGAATTATTACAGAGTGCTTGGAAAACTCTTCTGCCGTCATTTCCAGCTTGAATTCACCTTGTTCTATTCCCTGCAGGATTATGGAATTAAGGGTTGAATAAATTATTCTGTTATAGCTTATCAGAGCATCTGTTTTAACATGGTTTGATAAATGAATTTGGTAAAGTAGCTTCATCATCTCATAGCCCATGGAATGACATATGATATCCGCGATTTTTTCTACGAATTTAATGAGCTTTTGGGATGAGGACATATCATATGGTAATGATTGTAGATAAGAACTATAATCTAAATCCATTTTTTCAACACATTCTTCAATAAAGGTTGAGATGAGTTCATCTTTCGAATCAAAATAAATATAGAATGCTCCTTTTGAAACGCCTGCTTTTTTTACAATGGAGTCCACACTGACCTTTTCGATGTCATGCTTTTTAAATAATTCTTTAGCACTTGTATATATTTTTTCTTTTGTTTCGTCGGATTTTCTTTTTCGGCAGCTAATTTCATTTTTTCCCATATTCTATCCCCTTATGGTTTTCTTAATTCTCTCAGATGATTAATAATACATTTTGCTATATTCCTTATTTTAATATAACACTATTTTTGCATTTTTGAAAAGATTGAAATAAGCTCAAAAAAAGATAACGTTTTCATAAATTTTTACCGACAATTTTTAGATTTATCTTTTAAATAAAAAAAAGATATGGTATATTTAGTATTATTTTAATATTTGAGGGCAAAGGCGTCCTATAATTGATTCTTTTTGAACATTTGAGTTCTAAGGATCTATTATGGTACGTCTTTTTTATTGCTTATCAGTAACATTTTCGGGCTGTGCTCGGTTAAGGAGGAATAATAATGAGTAATGTTACACAAATTTTTGGAACAAATGTATTTAATGAATCTGTAATGAAAGAAAGATTGCCCAAAGCTACTTTTAAGAAGCTGAAAAGGACTATAGATCTAGGCGAAGAAATGACATTGGAAGTAGCGGAAGTTGTTGCCAGCGCAATGAAAGACTGGGCGGTAGAGAAGGGGGCAACGCATTACACCCATTGGTTTCAGCCAATGACCAGCAAAACCGCGGAAAAACATGATTCTTTTATTGAACCCACCAGTGAAGGCAGAATAATTATGGAATTTTCAGGGAAGCAATTAATACAAGGCGAGCCTGATGCTTCCTCATTTCCTAGCGGCGGATTGAGAGCTACCTTTGAGGCAAGAGGATATACGGCGTGGGATGCGACATCACCCGCGTTTGTAAAGGATAATACACTTTATATCCCTACAGCTTTTTGCTCTTATTCGGGTGAAGCATTGGATAAGAAAACACCTTTGCTGCGTTCCATGGAGGCTATTTCAAAACAGGCAGTTCGTATATTAAGATTATTTGGTGATAGTGAAACTATGAAGGTTACTACAACTGTCGGTCCGGAACAGGAATACTTTATTATAGATAAAAAGCTGTATCAGCAAAGAAAGGACTTGATTTTTACCGGCAGAACATTATTTGGCGCTATGCCGCCAAAAGGTCAGGAAATGGAAGATCACTATTTTGGCTCTATCAAGGAACGTATTTCAGCATTTATGAAGGAACTGGATGAAGAATTATGGAAACTGGGTGTGCTTGCAAAGACAAAGCATAATGAGGTTGCTCCTGCTCAGCATGAAATGGCGCCGGTCTTTTCAACGACTAATATTGCAATTGACCACAATCAACTGGTTATGGATACCTTAGTAAAGGTTGCAAACCGCCATGACCTTGCCTGCCTGCTTCATGAAAAGCCTTTTGCAGGTGTCAATGGTTCAGGTAAACACAATAACTGGTCACTTGGTACAGAAAAAATGAATCTTTTGGAGCCTGGCGTAACACCCCATGAAAATGCACAGTTTTTGACTTTCTTAGTTGCTATTATTGCCGCTGTGAGCAAATACGCTCCGTTATTGAGATTATCTGCAGCATCTCCCGGAAACGACCATCGCTTAGGTGCCAATGAAGCACCGCCTGCTGTCATATCGATTTTCTTGGGAGAGCAATTGACGGATATTATCAATCAGATCAAAAACGGTGCTTTGACTTCTTCTAAAGCACCCACATATATAAACCTGGGCGTGTCAACACTGCCTAAGTTCCCAAAAGATGTAACAGACAGGAACAGAACGTCCCCATTCGCATTTACAGGCAATAAATTTGAATTTAGAATGGTAGGTTCGTCAATGTCATTAGCGGGACCTAATATTGTATTAAATACGATTGTAGCGGATGTATTAAGTGATATTGCGGATGAGCTGGAAAAAGCGGATGATTTTAAAGGCACATTGAGCAAAATAATAGAAAGATTGGTAAAAGAACATTATAATATTGTCTTTGATGGCGATGGCTACCGTGATGAGTGGATTGCCGAAGCGGAAAGGCGCGGACTTCCGAACATCAAGACATCTGTAGAAGCAATTGCGGTCTTTAATAAACCTGAATATGTAAAATTATTTGAAAAACATGGTGTTTTAAATAAAAGTGAAATTCATTCCCGCCAGGAAATCATGTTTGAAGAATATGCTAAGACCATTAATATTGAAGCACTTACCAGCATTCAGATCGCAAAAAAAGAAATTTTGCC
>JAAYPU010000305.1 GCA_012519645.1 Clostridiales bacterium
CTATTATAAAAGCGCCGCCGTAAATGATCCTGCCCGCAATCATAGATAAAACTAATGAAACAAAGATATTTTTTTTCATATTTAAGTAAAGCAACCCGGATAAACCTCCGTAGGCTGCAAGCTCAATGATCATGAACCAAAGCTTTGGCACCGGAGGCATGCCGGTAATGGCACTGCTCAAAAAAGGCGTCAAAATTCCTGTAAGTACTCCTGCCAATGGACCGCATATAAATCCTGCAACAATAACGGGAAAATGCATGGGAAGAATAATACTTCCTAAAGCAGGTCCTCCTATGTAATGAAGTATTTGCGGAATTATGATCCCTAAAGCGATAAATACACCGCTGTAAACTGTTTTTCTCGTATTCATTATTTCTATTCTCTCCCCTCTTTTAACTAAAAACTAATAATTAGGTCTCTGGTCTCTGGTCTCAGGAGTTGAACTGCTGCTGATGCAGGAAGATTATCGTTAACGAAAAAGCATGCTAAATTAAGAGCCTTTTTAGTTGTCAGCAAATATACACTTGAACTAAAAAACCGGAAGGTTTTAAACCTTCTGGTTTTTTAATTCTTGTATTTCAGATACAATTTCGTTTATAAAATCCTGTATGGTTTTGTTTTTTACTCCCGCTACAAAGACACCGCATCTGTTCATAGGCAGAAGCATTTTTTTCGCCGGGCTCCTGGCTATCGCAGTTGCAATCGTTTGGGAAATCTCACCCAACATAGAATCCGAAAGTACGATTGCCAAAGGTCCGATAATAATATCCACCTTTTGAGCTGTCACACAAATAGCATTTTCACCGGTGGCACCTTCATCAGCACCCGCCTTCAACATATTCGAAGTTGCCAGGGAATTCGTTCCCAATGCGATGATTTCCGTATCATCTTTTATAGCCTTACGAATGTGTTCAATAACAGACTTGCCGATGCCTCCGCCTTGCCCGTCAACAACTGCTATCCTCATGTCTCTCGCCCCTAAAAGTTAAAATGTTTTTTTAAGTATATCATTTTTATTCGATAAAGTCAATACGATGCTACGCATCGTTCAACAGGAAATATTGCCTAAATGTAATATTTCCTACATTAACTCTTAGTTATTAGTTACATTTTGCTTGAAAAGCAAAATGTAATAGCTCTTTCCATAGCTTCGGAGGTGGTAAGTTCAATAATCTCTGATTCTTTCCTTAGTTTATACTCGACCTTTCCTTCAGATGCTTTTTTTCCAACAGTGATACGAACAGGTATTCCTATCAAATCGGCATCTTTAAATTTAACCCCGGCACGTTCATCCCTATCATCCATAAGAACTTCCAGCCCTGCTTTTGTCAGTTCCGCATATATAGTCTCTGCCAACTCCATCTGCTGTTGATCTCTCGTATTTACAATCGTAACAATAACATGATAAGGAGCAATGGAAGGAGGCCAAATGATGCCGTTATCGTCATGATTTTGTTCTATTACAGCCGCCATAGTACGCGAAACGCCGATACCATAACAGCCCATTACCATAATCTTCTCTTCCATGTTTTCATCTGTATAGACTGCACCCATAGGAACACTGTATTTTGTTCCAAGCTTAAATATCTGGCCTACTTCAATTCCTCTGGCTAATTTAACTTCAGCATGGCATTTTGGACAGGGATATCCCTCTGCCATAAGCTTAAGATCAACAATAATATCTCCTTCATAATCACGCCCATAATTTAAATTTTTGAGATGATAATCAGTGATATTAGCACCTGCAGTCATATTTTTCATTTTTGGAAGCTCACTGTCTATTATGACACGTACACCTATCAATCTTCTTGGTCCTGCAAATCCGGTATCCGCGCCCGTAACTTCCTTAACAGTATTTTCATCTGCAAATTCCAGTAAATGCTCCGGTATTCCTAAGGCATTGATAAGCTTTGTTTCGTTAAGCTCTCTGTCACCGCGTATCAATACTGCAACAACTTCATCTTCAACCTTAAATAGCAATGTTTTAATAATTTTATTTTTAGGAATATTCAAAAATTCAGCGACATCGTCAATAGTCTTTTTACCCGGTGTAAAGACCTCCTCTAAAGGAAGCTCTGTTTCATTCTCTCCGAAAGGTTCGTCAACACATGCTGCTCTTTCCGTGGTAGCGGCAAAGTCACATTGCTCACAATAAGCAATCACTCCCTCTCCTACCTCGGATAAGGCTGTAAATTCGTGAGAATCACTGCCCCCAATTGCACCGGTATCCGCTTCGACTGCTCTGAATTCTAATCCGCAACGAGTAAATATCCTGGAATAAGCATCATACATGTCCTCATAGCTTTTGTCCAAACCTTCCCAATCTTTGTCGAAGGAATAAGCGTCTTTCATTATAAACTCACGGCTTCTCATAAGCCCGAATCGAGGCCTTTTCTCATCCCTGTATTTTGTCTGAATCTGATAAAGATTCACAGGCAACTGCTTGTGTGAGCTTATTTCGCTTCGGATAATGTCCGTAAAAATTTCTTCGTGTGTAGGACCTAAACAAAAATCTCTTTCATTTCTGTCCTTAAGTCTGAACATTTCCGGACCATATGCGTACCATCTTCCAGACTCCTGCCAAAGCTCAGCAGGCTGTATTGCCGACATAAGTATTTCCTGAGCGCCTTTTGCGTCCATCTCTTCACGAACAATCTGTTCTATCTTCCTGATCACACGAAATCCCATGGGCATAAAGCCGTATATCCCTGAAACGAGTTTTCGGATCATTCCTGCCCTCAATAGCAAAATATGACTGGGTATCTCTGCTTCACTGGGATTTTCCCGTAAGGTATGGAAATACATTTTAGACATTTTCATAATTATCTACCACCTTTTCTTCCGATTTATGATTTAAGATTTATGATTTATGATTTAAG
>JAAYPU010000306.1 GCA_012519645.1 Clostridiales bacterium
AATAAATTAATATTTTTAATTTATATATTAATAATATTAATAAATATTAATTATGTCAATATATATTTTAAATATTTTAATTAAATAATTAATTTTTTTAATTAAATTAATAAAATTTTCGATAAAACAAAAAAGCTTTTGCAGGATTGCAAAAGCCTCATGAATTCTCAATTCTCAATTTCAGGGATTTCAGTTATGGAATTCCCTCAGTATTTATACATTATTCACTAATAGCTTATATTTTTCAAAGGTTGCGTTGATTGCTCTTAATCCATATTCATAAACGGCTAAAAATTTATCGACAAATGTGACAACCCAGGCTTCTCTTGATTTTGGCATTCCCACAGGGAACATATGACTTTTAATTATATTTTGCTCCTTGTGATTTAATTCAAAATGCTCTAAAGCATTTTTCAATGCAACTAAAGGATGATTCTTGGCATGAATTAAAGGTTTAGTAAAAAATCTAAATCCTTTTCCTTTTTCAAATTTGTAAAGATAAAAATCATGTAAAAGGCATCCCCTGGTGGCAGATACATAGTCCAACCCTAATTTTTTTGATATTTTATATGAAATGTATGCTGTATCCAAGCAATGTTCATAAACACTTTCATTATGATGTCTGATATCTTTCATTAGTATATAAGCATCATGATTTATAATCGGTTTCGCTATAGCATAAAATTCTGCATTAAATTTTTGCATTATATGATTCCTTTCAGTAAACAGATTCAAAATTAGAACAAAATTCCCATACATTATATCATGGTTTTCAATAAATTGAAATAAAAAAATCAATTATTAAACTCCTCAAATATCGCTGAGCAGCATCTCTAGTGCCAGCTTCGCTTCCATGATCCCCGTTTTTATGTTTTTATCCGACTCATAAACTTTCATATTAATTTTCTTTAGTCTTTCAACAGAAAAACCGTTAGCACTTCGTAACAGCTTATTAATGACAAAATCAGGCAAAGATAGCTTTTCTCGCATACCTGCCATATCACTGCCATTTTCCCTCAATAATTTAACATATAGCAAATTCTCAAATTGCCTGTTTAATAATGCAAGTATTTTATATTCCGCTTCACCATACAGAAGTGCATTATTCAGTACCCGAAATGCCTCATCTTTTTTATTTAAGCTTATGGCATCAATCAGGTCAAAAATATTTCTATCTATATTGCCCGATATGGTTTGATAAATATCTTCCTCATTGATTTGTATTCTCGTTCCGGCAAAATGGACAATCTTATCGATATCTTTTTCTAAATTATATAGTGTATAGTCAGAATCCTTATCATAATAACCTGACATATCGATAATCTGTGTTAATCCTGAATTGCTGATCTCTTTCCCTGCCTGCTTGAAGCGTTTGGATATCCATTTTTTTAAATCCGATGATTCCAAAGATGCAAATTCACAGATACACCCTGCTTTGCTAACTTTTTTATAGATCGACTTTCTCTTATCCAGCTTTTCTTCGCAGGTCATAATTAAAATACAGTATTCAGGCAAATTCTCAATGTAATCCGCCAAAGCTTTTTCTTCATCTTCAGTAAAGCCTTTAATTTTGTCTCCCTCTAAAACCGAGAAATCATCTAAAATAACCATCCTCTTTTCAGACATAAAAGGCAGCGTCTCGCAAGTATTGATTATTTTATTCCCTTGTATTTCACCGGATTGTATGAGATTGTAGTTTAAGCTCTCAAAGCTTTCGTCCACATACTTTTTCTTCAGTGTCTCTATTGCCCACTGAATCAAGAATCTTTCTTTTCCAAAAAAAATATATACATTAAATAGTTCATCTGACTTAATATGATTTAAAAAATTCTTATAATCCATTTTTATCTCCATTTAACATAGTATCTATTATGATCTTATCCTGCCTGATGTCCATTAAGACGGCACCTTTTTCATCTGCCCTGAAAATCTGCACATCCGCATCCAAATATCTTTTAATCACATCCTTATCAGGATGCCCAAAAGTATTTTTCCCAACCTGGATGATTCCCGCTTTAGGGTTTACTGCCGCAATAAAAGCTTCAGTACTGGAAGTGCTGCTTCCATGGTGAGGGATCTTCAGTATTTCTGCCTTAACATTGCTTTCTATCAATTTTTTCTCAGCATCCTCTTCAATGTCTCCGGTAAATAATATCCTATGTCCGTGATAATCTAAAAGAAGGACAAGGGAATTATTATTTTCTTCAGCATTTACAGTGCCTGCCTTTGGATATAATACATAAAAGGCAACCCCTTTTTCTATATTTATTCTATCATCTTTCTTAATATAAATAATAGAAGAATTTTTTTCAGAACATATGCTTTTTATCTTCGAAAGCATATTTTTATCCGTAGTATCTTGATATAATGCTAATTTACTGACTTTTACAGTGTCCATTATTGACAATATGCCTTTATAATGATCTGCATGCAAATGAGTGATAACTGCCAAATCAATTGTGTTAACACCATTCTTTAACAAATAAGGCAACAGTACCTTTTTGCCTACATTATATGAATCTCCCTCGCTACCGCCTCCGTCAACAAGAATATTTTTTCCTTTGGGAGTGCGTATGTGTATACAGTCTCCTTGCCCCACATCCACGAAAATTACTTCATAACCATTGTCCTTCAGCTGCGGAGTGAGTACAAAACAAAGCAGTGTTAAAACTGCACCGATAAATAATATCTTTATTTTGTTTTTTTCCAAAACCGGAGGTAATATCTCAGAAGCAGCAAAGAAGACAGTTAAATAGAATATAATGAGAGCTACTATGGACGGACTCATAACATCTATGGAATTATGAGGCAAAAGCGCCCCAAGCTGATTTATCTTGATCAGTGCATTTAACAATACTTCTAAAAAATATGCCAGCACATCAAAAAGCCCTTCATGCACAAAGTTCATGGTCAATAATACAAATCCTAATGGCAATATCAGACCTGCAAATGCAATGACCGGTATATTTATGATAAAAGCCGCAATAGAAAAATAATTAAAGTGATATGCTACAATTGGCGCTGTACCGATTTGAACTGCCAAGAGAAGGATAATCATATCCAGCAAAGAATTTTTTAAATCAATCATATTTTTCAAATAAGGATATATGGTTCCTACTGCGAAAACTGCTGCAAATGAAAGCTGAAATCCTACATTGAAAAGCATATATGGATTATATACCAGAATCATAAAAGCAATAAACGCGGCTGCAGACAGTAGATCATATCTTCTATGGATCCTTTTAGATAAAATATATAGCAAAATCATAAAAACAGCTCTTATTACAGAAGGGGAAAACTCAGAAACAGCAGCATAAAAAATCAGCAAAAGAGCTATTAATATGTCTTTAATTATGTTTTTGGTTCTCCTTAACAAAAACTCTATAAATCCATATAATATGCCTATATGGATCCCGGATACCGCTAGAATATGCGCAGTTCCATTCCGTTGAAAGTTCTCGTAAACCGAATCCTCTATGAAGCTTTTATCACCGAAAAGTATACCTGTCAAAACCCCTGCTTCTTCAACGCCTATTGCATTTCTTATATCTTCCAAAAAACCATATTTTATTCGGGCTAATAATTTGGGGATTACATTATACTGACTTAAGTCCACGTTTATATCTTTAACACTGCAGTCCATCACCATTGGGGTATTTTTGGTTTTAAGATATAGCTGATAATTAAATGTGCCCGGATTTCTGTTGGATTCAGGAATATATATCCTCCCTGACACAAGTGCATCATGCCCAATCCATGAGTAAATATTGTCGGCTTTCCCTTCTATATTTACAAGAATATTATTATTTGTCTTAATAACATTTCCTTTAAAAATTATTTTATCTGCCTTTACAACTATTCTGTTAGAATTAGGATTTATTTCTGATACGTGTGTGACGAAGCCTTCTAAGGAAACCTCCATATTATCATATTTGTAAATTATATTCTGATTATAAGAGTAAAACTGAAATAAAATGCATCCCCCTAAAACCAGCATCATTAAGACGCCTGTCCACCTACCAGCATTTTTTAAAATAATAGCTGTAAGAAAGGATAGCACAAAGGCTATCCCTAAAATTATCCTGTCCAGCTGCAATGCATACTGCATCCATATACCAATAGCATAAGCAGAAGCAATAAATAATATATGCCTTCTCAACCCCTTTTCCCCCTTGAAATAATACGTTTACGTTTTTAATAAACGTCCGGTCGTCTGTCCTGATAACAGGTAACCTTATTTCGTACCCTATCGATCAAATCTAAATCAATTTCACAATATACTATACCTTCCTCATTTTCCAATTCTCCGACGACTTCTGCCCATGGATCAATTACTTTTGATTTGCCGCAGAAAACCGCTTTAAATTCTTTGCCCACTCTGTTAGCGGTTGCAAAATAAACTTGGTTTTCCAAAGCTCTCGCTTTACTTAATATTTCGTAATGGCTTGATCTTGTTTCAAACCACTGAACAGGAGCGAATATTACCTTTGCGCCTTTTAATGCCAAGGTTCTGCATAGCTCGGGAAAACGCAGATCATAACATATGATGATACCGCATTTCACACCGTCAATCTCGAAAACCTCCGCTTTATTGCCTGCCTTCATATAGGCATCTTCCTTGGCGTGATGTACCAGATGTATTTTATCGTATGAAAAAATCATTTTTCCTTCCCTGTTTATAACATAAGAACGATTGAAAATATTGCCGTCAATTTTATCCGCAATGGAACCTGCAATAATATTTACATCATGTGCCGCCGCCATTTGCATAAGAAGACCGAGTGTCGGCTGGCCTTCATTATCTGCTCTATCCTCTATGGATTCAAAATTAAAGCTTGTATTCCACATTTCCGGCAATAAAACAACATCCGGTTTGTCTTCACATGCTTTTTCCAGCATGCTCAAGACCTTTTTTCTGTTTTCTTCCGGGCTGTTAAAATCAATATCCATTTGAATAATTGCAATTTTCATATTTACACCTTCCAATGCCACAAGACATAACTGTTATTTACATTTATTGTAAGATTTTATCAAATAACTGTCAAATATTACCGCAAATATTAAAAAGGAACCTCTTTAAGTTATCGGCTCCTTCTCTAACCTTATTCTATCTAATTTTTTTATATAGTCCATAGCCCACCTTACGAACGCCATCCACTTTTTGTATAAGACCATCGATATAAATGTCAATATCTTTATAATGCATATTAAAGCCTTTCTTTTTTAAGTATTTTAGTATAGTAAGCAACCGTATAGGGTAATCCCCCGGGTTCTTAAAATATGGATGTTTCGCTATCTGTTTGATCAACTTATCCTCATCAGGCAAAATATGGTTTTCATTGCTTAAAATATCGATATTGGATTCTATATTGCTTATAATGAAGTCTATATCTTCAACCGGTTTATTATATTCTTTGAAAAAACTTTTAAGCTCTTTGTAAAAATTTAATTCTTCCCGTAGGTTTTCATTATGCAATGGTATATGAATATGCAGAATGGTTTCATTTTCGTTTAAATGGTCCTCGTCCATCACTTTCTCCTTAATTTTCAGGTAATAATGTTAAAATTAATTGTAATTGCTATTTCTCAGGCTGTCAACTACGCTATTCCTTTTCATTGATATCTGTCAGTTCAGGGATAGATCTATGTCCAAGACCTATCAGCACCTCATTAAGATGTAGGAGCCCAATACTCATAAAAATACAAACGCTTAAGTGCTCTTTATAAGTACATATACCGATTTTCCCGCCACCGTTAAGTCCCGTTGCTTTTACAGCAATCTGCATAATTGCATCCCGAGCGGCACCTGCAATAGCGCCATCATGAACATGGCATTCCTGCGTCAATCCGTTTTTTCTAGAAGCTAAAATCGCCCTTTCAATAACTACATGTATTGTTTTTATGATATTGCCTCCGACATCTATAGCTACGCCCTTTATATTCTTTTCCTTTAATTTTGCAATAAGCTGTTCCTCAGCTGCTCTTGAAGAAGAAATTGCCAGCTGTATTGCCGCCTTTGCCACATCTCTGCTATCATACATATGAAAACCTCCCAATATCTCATAAATAGCTTCTTCGAAGCAGTGTGATTATACTCCTGCAGAGTAGTATGAGTACTTTCCGAGATAAGAAATAACAGATAAAAAATAATAGGTGTGGTTAGAATTTGACAAAGTCAAATTCTTTCATTAACTGTTATCCATTATTTATTATCTATTATCTATCATTCTTTATCTACTCTCAACACCTGTACCTTACACCTGACACCTGATCTACTCTATACTCTATACTCTATACTCTATACTCTATACTCTAATAATTATATCCCTTTTACCAATTTACCACAATAAGATTAACATGACTCTTTTGATATGTTATAATAAAGTGTCTTAATATTATAATGAGGTGATTTATTTGACAGAAGAAGAAAGAAGCAGCCGAACAAGGTCAAAAAGAAACAGAAAGAAAAAAAAGAAATTTAAAATAATAAAAAATTTATTTTTTCTAATTATTGTTTTGGGAGTTATAGGAGCAGCAACAGTAGGTATTGTAACCTATAACATCATAAAAGATACCGAACCGATAGATCCCAATAATATTTATAGTCTTTTAAGCGAAAACTCTTTTATATATGATGAAGATGGCAACGTTATAGAAAAAGTTCAATATGCAGATTCACGTACTAATGTAGATTATTTAGATATGCCAAAGAATTTGTTGAATGCTTTTATCGCTATTGAAGATAAAACATTTGAAACGCATAAGGGCTTTAATATAATACGTATCTTTGGCGCAATATGGGAAGGTATCAGCAAAGGTGAAAATATTAGAGGTACCAGTACCATCACACAGCAATTGGCACGTAATCTTTATCTCAGCGATAAAAAATCCGAACGATCAATGGACAGAAAAATACAGGAAGCTTACTATACAGTTTTATTGGAAAGGTCTCTATCCAAAGCTCAAATTATTGAAGCATATTTAAACACTATTTATTTAGGTTTCGGTACAAGCGGCGTTCAAGCAGCATCACAGGCATTTTTTTCTAAAGATATACAGAAATTAAGTATCGCAGAATGTGCCGTTTTAGCCGGTATCCCTAAAAACCCTTCTAAGTATGCGCCTATTAAAAGATTAAGAAATGAAAGCATTTCTGAAGAAGATAGCTCAAATATCATCAGCGTGGGAGAAACATACACCCTGCTGTATAATGACCAATTCAGAGATAGACAGCTTTTAGTTTTACATTTCATGCGAGAGTATGGATTTATTTCTCAACAAGAATACGATGAAGCTGTAAATGCTGATATGCGAACTCTTATCAAACCATCCTTTACAGAAAATATAGATATTACATCCTATTTTACTGATAAAGTAAAATCGGATGTCATTGATGCATTAATGGCAAAATATAAAATTGACGAAAAAGAAGCATATGATATGCTGTATAGCTCAGGATTAAAGATATATTCAACAATCGATCTGGATATTCAGAAAATAGTAGAAAAAGAATTTAAAGAGGAAACAAACTTCCCCGATGTCAATGCAACAAAAGACAGATCAGGGAATATATTAGACAAGCAAAACAAAGTTTTATTGTATAAATACGAAAATCTTTTTAAAGATAAAGCTTTCATTGTCAGAAAAGGCGATTATCAAATTGACAGCAACGGAAATTTGGTTCTTCTGAAAAATAAGCGTTTGGATTTCTATAGCGTCAAAGAAAATGACAAAATAAAGGATATTAATATTACTATAAAAGATTTTTATAAAAACAGCGATAATGTTTTCACTATAACCCGAGGCGGAAGAATATTAGTACCCAATATTCATAAAAAACTTGATGACAATGGAAATGTTGTAATCAGTAAAGCTTTTCTTGATGAAAATCCTAATTTCTTTAAAAAGGATCAGGATGATAACTATATTGTCGGAGAAAAGCAATACAGCTTAAATGAAGAAATCATTCAGCCGCAATCTGCAATGGTAATTATCGACCCTTATACAGGCGGTATCAAAGCTCTTGTAGGCGGAAGAAATATTCAAGGAAAAATGCTTTTCAGTCGTGCCACAAATCCAAATCCACCCGGATCATCTATAAAGCCTCTGTCTGTTTATACGCCGGCTTTGGATAAAGGATGGTCTGCCGCATCAATAATAGATGACGTGCCGCTCTATAATGAAAAAGGAGAAGCATGGCCCAGTAACTGGTACAGTCACCCAGGATACAAAGGACTCGTGACTCTTCGTTATGCAGTGCAGCAATCAATTAATGTAGTGGCAGTTAAAGTTTTAGAACAAATCGGAATCAATACTTCTATGTCCTATTTAAAAGAATTTGGCATCACTTCGTTAGTCGAATCCGGTTATAGCAATGATGCAAATTTAGCCGCTTTATCTTTAGGTGGTATGACAAAAGGAGTTTCGCCTTTGGAAATGACTGCTGCCTATGGAACCTTAGCTAATAAGGGTATTTATATTCAGCCGATTACTTTTACCCGTATAGAAGATCGAAACGGTAATGTTATTATTGAAAATATTCCAGAAAAGCACCGCGTTGTAAATGAGGATGTAGCTTTCCTTATGACAGATATACTTACTTCCGCAGTAAGGTCCGGGACCGGTTCCAGAGCAAGATTGTATGAAGGCAATGTTACGATTCCTGTAGCAGGTAAAACAGGTACTACCAGCAGCAACTATGATGCCTGGTTTATGGGTTATACACCCTATTACGCTGCAGGTTTATGGATAGGAAACGATTTAGATATTGAACTCTCACAGGGTAGTGCGGTTAGTGCTAATCTATGGAGCAAGATAATGAAAGAAGTTCATAAAAATCTTCCTGCAAAGGATTTTGAAAAACCAGAAAATATAATTACGGTAACCGTTGATAGTGTGTCCGGTAAGCTTCCAACAGATTTGAGCTATTTAGACCCTAGAGGTACTGTCGTTTCGGAATACTTTATTCCGGGAACAGAACCAACGGAATATGATGATATCCATGCTCTGGCAAATATAGATATCTTTACGAACAGACTTGCTACACCATTGTGTCCTCCGCAATTGATTGAACAACGAGTATTTACTCAACGCCCTTACCCGTTGGTTCAAATGGATGACCCAAACGAATTGCCGGCTGACTACATCTACGAGATGCCAAGATACTATTGTCCTCTGCACAATCCGTCCTATTACATGTATCCTACGGATATTGATATGGATGATAACATGCCAGTAGAATCTGATGAAGAAAATGATTCGGATTTAAACATGGACATATGGCAGCCTTCAGATATAGATTGATACGTATATTAAATTGTAACAGGAGTCGGTTTTTTCCGGCTCCTGTTGATTTATCTTCATTCTTATTTTATAAACTCTGCAAAGCAGTCAGCTTTTTGATTTCGGTGAAAAAATAAGTGCCACTGCATAACCAAATACAACGGCAGCCGCTACTCCTGCAGCTGTCGCTTCAACACCGCCTTTTATCCCCCCTAACAAGCCCTCTTTTTGAACTGCTTCCATAGCGCCTTTTGCCAATGAATATCCAAATCCGGGCAATGGTATTGTAGCGCCTGAATTGCCGAATTCTACAATAGGCTGATACAATCCCAGCCCTGTCAATACAGCTCCTGATACAACAAACAGTACTAATACATGTGCCGGTGTCAATTTTGTCGCATCCATCAATAATTGACCAATTACACAAATAATACCTCCGGTTATAAAAACATATAAGTATTCCATGTCAAACCTCCGGTTTTTTTAAGATTTATGATTTAAGATTGAAATGGAAATTTTTTCCTCATTATTGGCTTAATTTAGCATATTTTGAGTGATTTGATATGCTTTCTGTTCTCAGTTGTCAGTCAGCAGTGTTTTCTACGCAGTAGAAAACACTGCTGCATGTGCTATGCCCGGAATACTTTCTCCTTGCTGCGTACTAATAGTAGAAAGCAGTGCTCCAGTAGAAACCAGTAAAATGTTTTTAACCTTCTTTGATTGCAATTGCTTATAAATATATCCGCAGAAAACTGCCGCTGAACATCCGCATCCACTTCCGCCGCTGTGAGTATCCTGCTTTGAATTATCAAATATCATCAGCCCGCAATCGTTATACACTTTTTCAATGGAAAAGCCTTTTCCCATTAACATGTCCAGAACTATTTTTTTGCCAACCTCTCCTAAATCACCTGTCAGGATCATATCATAAAAATCCGGCATTCTACCTGTATCGCTTAAATGTGTTGCTATAGTATCCGCAGCTGCAGGCGCCATTGCAGCACCCATATTATTCACATCGGAAATACCGTAATCCACTACTTTACCTGTTGTTATATGAGTTACCATGGGCCCTGATCCTTCCGAAGACAATATTAATGCCCCTGATCCTGTAACAGTCCATTGTGCCGTTGGCGGGCGCTGATTGCCATGCTCCAGAGGAAATCTGAATTGTCTTTCGGCTGTACTAAAATGACTTGAAGTAGCAGCAATGACATGATCTGCAAATCCTCCGTCTATCAGTACTGATGCTAAGCTAATGGATTCAGTCATGGTTGAGCATGCTCCATATAATCCAAAAAAGGGAATGCTTAAATCCCTCGCAGTATATGAAGTTGACATCAATTGATTTAACAAATCTCCGCCCAGCATATAATCTATATCTTTCGGTGTCTTTTTACATTTTTTCATAGCAGAGATAATTGTATTTCTCAGCATTCTTCCTTCAGCCTTTTCAAAAGACTTTTCCTGACACATATCGTCCTCTAAAACCTCATCAAACCAAATATTTAAAGGTCCCTGCCCTTCCTTAGGTCCGACAATAGAGTACGCAGATATAGCTTTTGGAGGGTTTTGAAACTGAATAGTTTGTTGTCCGATTTTTTTGACTGCCATTTTTAATCTCCTATATACTCAATATATCAAAGTATAAATAATACCAATAACGACCGCTGCAGAATACCCGCATACTAATACAGGCCCGGCAAGACTGAATAATTTTGCACCTACTCCTAATACGATACCCTCCCTTTTATATTCCATTGCTGGTGCAACAACAGAATTTGCAAAGCCTGTAATCGGTACAATAAGTCCGGCACCTGCATATTTCGCAAGCTTATCATATACGCCAAATCCTGTTAATAATTGTGACAAGCATACTAATAAAATTATTACTATTGTACCGGCTGTTTCCTTGTCTATTCCTCTGCTTATTATCAATTTCTGAATAGCAAATCCAAACACGCACACCAGACCACCTGTAACAAAAGCTTTAATGCTATTAGCTAAATAATTTGGCTTAGGCGAGATATCCTTTACATACTTGTTATACTTCTTATTCAGTTGATTTTTTTTCATGTTCATTTTATAAACACCTCGTTATAATAATGTCCTTTAAGCTTATTATTAACATAATTACAAAAATTAATTGATTAAAATTTAACTTTATTTAACAAAATAAAAAAGCACGCCTGTCCGACGTGCATAAAACAGATGAAGCTTTTATACAACTATGTTTTTCTTCAACTGTCCTAAAATCTTCTTCTCTAATCTTGAAACCTGAACCTGTGATATATTAAGCATATCTGCCACTTCCTGCTGTGTCATATCTTTAAAATAACGTAATACGATAATTTGGCGGTCTCTCTCTTTCATATTGCTGATAAGCTCTTTAAGCGTAATCAAATCAATTTTGTTGTCCTCATCATTGGTCTGTGGCTCTTTAAAGAAAACATCCTTCCTTTCTGTATCATCGATGCTTTCCATATTGCTTACCGAGTAATTTGCTTCTATAAGATATAATACATCTTCACATTTCATATCCATCGCTTCGGCCAATTCACTTATCTTGGGATATCTCCCAAGCTTATTGAACAGCATTTCTTCTGTATCTTTTAATTTTTTGATCCCTGTTTTAACATCCCGACTGATTTTTATTTTTCCGTCGTCTCGTAAAAATCTTTTTATTTCTCCAATAATCAAAGGTACCGCATATGTAGAAAACCTAACATTAAAACTTGTATCAAATCTATCTACTGCTTTCACCAGGCCAATACATCCAATCTGATAAAGATCCTCCCACTCATATCCTGTGCTTAAAAACTTGGATACTATGTTTTTAACAAGACCGATATTTTCACTGATAACATATTCTTTTGCTTCTTTATCACCAGACTGGGCTTCAGCTATTATTTTATGGATTTCTTCTTCCCAGGAGCCTGAATATTTAATTACTTCCTCCATCCCATTTATCCCTCATAGTTTTATTAGTCTTTATTCAAAGTCTTTGTAAGGATCACTTTTGTACCTTCTCCCGGGACTGACTGAACCTCCACTTCATCCATAAAAGTTTCCATAACTGTAAAACCCATACCTGATCGTTCTTGCTCCGGCTTAGATGTATATAGCGGTTCTCTGGCTTTTTCAATATCAGAAATCCCTATTCCGTAATCTTCTATTATTATTTCTATTGTCTGACCGTTTATCGAACATTGGATCACAATGATACCTTCTTCATTTTTTTCATAAGCATGTATAATAGAATTTGTTACCGCTTCAGAAATTGCGGTTTTTATCTCTATAAGCTCTTCTATGGTCGGATCTGTTTGAGAAATAAATGCAGCAACAGCAACTCTTGCAAAGGATTCATTTTCTGACTTATTAATAAATTCCAGTCTCATTTTGTTATTATAATCCATCTTCTCACCCCTCACTCATTAATACTTTTAATGGCTTCATTCAAATTGCTGAATTTTTCTATTATTGAATACAACCCTGAAACCTCAAATATCTTATCTACATATTTATTGCAATTAACAACCCCTACTCTTCCGTTCATATCATGGATCTTATTGTATCTTCCAATAATCACGCCTATCCCTGAGCTATCCATAAAGGTTACCTTATTAAAATCAAAAAGAAGGTGTTTTATAAAAAATGCGTCGATAGTCTTGTCCACTTCATCTCTAACCTCTTTCGCAGTATGATGATCCAGTTCTCCCTCAAGCTGAGCTATCAATATATTATCTATTGTCTCAAAACTTACTTTCATTCCAATCCTCCTTTTACTGTTTATTTCTTATTAATTCTATTTTTCTTGTAAAAACCCTTTAGCGAATATCATCTAATAAATACTACTTTTATCACACTCCGTCGAATTAAAAATGAGGAAATCTCATTATTGAAATTTCCTCAAAATGCTATATTGATTTATAATTTAATGTAGAAATTTTGCCTTCCGGCAAAATTTCCTCCTTAATTATCAATTGTCAATTGTCAATTTCCAATTTGCTTCGAACCGCGAACTATTAACCTCGACCTGAGACCTGAGACCTGAAACCTACGGGTTAACAGTTGTCGTTTCCATTCCTTCCATCGCCTCATTTATCAGTTTTTCCACATCCAGGGCTTTTTCAGATGCTTCAATTTTTTCCAGCCTTGGTTTAGTAGTCGGATGCTTTGGCAGAAAAACGGTGCAGCAATCTTCATAAGGTAATATAGAAATTTCGTAGGTGCCGATTTCTTTTGCCTTATCCATAATATCTACTTTATCTATAGCTATGAGCGGCCTCATTACTATCATATTTACTGCCGCGTCAGTAACTACTAAGCCTTGAATAGTTTGGCTTGCCACCTGTCCAATGCTTTCACCCGTAATAAGAGCATCGCAATTATTAAGCAGGGCTATTTTTTCCGCTATTTTCATCATAAATCTCCTGGAAATTATAGTGAGTTCGTTTTCAGGACATTTTTCAGCAATTTGCTGTTGAATATTTAATAAATTGATATGATGAACTTTTATCCTGCCGCAGTATTCGGAAATAATTTTAGCAAGATCCATTACTTTTTCCTTAGCTCTCTCACTGGTAAAAGGATATGAATGAAAATGCACCGCCTCTATCTCCATACCTCTCTTTGCCATCATCCAGCCCGCCAGTGGGCTGTCTATACCTCCTGAAAGCAACAGCAATCCTTTCCCATTTGTTCCAAGCGGCAATCCGCCATATCCTTGAATTTTTTCGCTGTATATATAGGATTTGTCTTTTCTGACATCTATATAAATCGTGCACTCCGGATTATGCACATCTACAGTAAGCCCATTTGTGCCTTTTAATATTCTTCCGCCTACATAGCTTGATATTTCGGGGGATTTTAGAGGAAATTGCTTATAACCCCTGCGAGTATCCACCTTAAATGTCCTTATATTTTTTTGAATCATTAGATTTTTTATATATTCAAGAGCTGTATCCGATATTTTATCTATATACGATACTGTCTCATATGCGACGCTAATATATGCGATTCCAAAAACCTTGCGGATTTGTGAAAGAACGATATCCTCTGATTCTGATTCAGCTGCTTCAACATAAATAACGCCGTCTGAACGATACATTTCCACAACACTAATACTTTTTAATGCTGATTTGATTCTTCCTAAAAGCATGCGTTCAAAATAAGGTTTGTTTTGACCTTTTAATGCTATTTCGCCGTATTTCACTATATATACTTTTTTCATTGCTTCACTTCCTCATTATCTTTCTAATACTGTTAATGCCCTTTTTAAGATGATCTAAAACATAGTCCATTTCTTCAATGCTATTGTATTTAGAGAAGCTAAAGCGTACGGCACCTTCAATTTCAGAATTAGAAAGTCCGGCAGCTTTTAAAACATGACTGAGTCCCTTTTTCTTGGAAGAACATGCGGAGCCGGTGGAAACATAGATTTCGGCTTGTTCCAGCATATGGAGCAAAACCTCACCGCGTATCCCCATAAAGCTAATATTTAAAATATGAGGTATGCATCGGTCATCTTCATAGCTATTTATCCTTATATCCTTTATTTCTTCCTTTATTCCTTGAATAAGATATGATCTGACATGTTTAATATTATTGATATCAGTTTCTAAATTATTATAAGCCATTGCAGCAGCTTGTCCTAATCCTATAATGCCCGGTACATTTTCTGTTCCCGAACGTATGCCATACTCCTGAAGTCCTCCATATAATAGAGGTGGTATATGAATACTCTTGTCAATAAATAAAGCTCCGATACCCTTCGGACCATGAAGCTTATGTCCGCTGACAGACAATAAATCAATACCTATCGTTTTAGGAGATATTTTCATTTTCCCATAGGACTGAACGGCATCTACATGGAAATAAAATTTGGAGCAGCTTTTTTTATATTTCGCTATTTCTTCAATGGGCTGTATGGTTCCAAGCTCATTATTTACATGCATCACGCTGATTAAAATCGTCTTTTCATTAAAATATTCTTCAAGTGCATCTAATTGAATCAAACCTTTATCATTGACGTTTAGATATTTCACATCCATTCCGTTTTGCTCAAGTGATTTGCAGACATTTAGTACAGCAGGATGCTCAATGGCAGATGTGATAATTCTGTTTCCCGTTCTTTTTAGTGCCTCTGCAGCTCCAAAAATAGCCGTATTATTAGACTCCGTACCTCCCGAAGTAAATATTATTTCGCTGTCAGAGACATTTAAGGATTGCCCCACAGAATTTCTTGCATCCTTAATCATTTTTTCTGCCTGAATACCCATTCTATGTAAAGATGATGCATTTCCATAATGCGTTTCATAGCACCCTATCATAGCGTCTATAACTTCTTTATGCGGTCGTGTTGTAGCACTGTTATCCAAATAAACCTGCATCTATTACACCTCATTAATATTATTCTCCAATTATTCTTTAATAAAAACCTTAATTTCCTGAAACTCTAAATATCATTTTATTCCAGACAGCATTTTTTGTAAAGCGCAGAATCGGGTGCCAGGCCTAAAAGGTCTCAGGTCTCGTGTCTCGGGTCACAGGAAAGTGATTAGTGGTTAGTGGTTAGTGATTAGGGTTTTCGTCCGGAGTCCGAAGTCAACTGAAAACTGATCTTAGCTCGTCCTATTTGTAAAACAAATAGTTGGCGAACTTATGCAAGGAAATCATGAATTTTATTCATAGATTTCTACTGCTCTTAGCTCGCCCTATTTGTGAAACAAATAGTTGGCGAACTTATGCAAGGAAATCATGAATTTTATTCATAGATTTCTACTGCCAACTAAAAGATAATGAGGAAATTTTGCTGAAGCAATATTTCTACATACAGCTTAATTTAGCATATTTTTGAGTGATTTGATAAGCTTTCTATTCATCAGCCATTGAAATCGATGTAATTTCGAAGCAAAAGTGACAGGACGTCATTTTTAGGTCAACCGCAGCATGGACGCGCTCGTTTGACCGTGCGAGAAATTCAGAAGATTGAAATGCTACTGATGCAGAAAGATTAGCATTAACGAAAAAATTGCTAAATTAAAAGTTACTAAAGATGCCATCCCGCCATCTGACATAGATACAAAATAAAGGAACGCTTTTAGCGTTCCTTTATTTTGCATATTCAATTGCTCTTGTTTCTCTAATAACATTAACCTTAATTTGTCCCGGATATTCAAGTTCATCTTCGATCTTCTTGCTGATATCCCTTGCTAAGAATACTATTTCCTCATCTGTTAATTCTTCCGGTTTTACAATAATTCGTATTTCTCTGCCTGCTTGTATCGCAAATGACTTATCTACACCTTCGGCAGAGTTTGCGATTTCCTCGAGTTTTTGAAGTCGTTTTATATATGTTTCAAGGGTTTCTCTTCGTGCACCAGGTCTTGCGGCAGATAATGCATCTGCAGCCGTAATCAATACGGCCTCTAGATTTCTAGGCTCATAATCGCCGTGATGTGAAGCCATAGATTGTATAACCTGTTCGGATTCTTTATATTTTCTTAAAAGGTCTATTCCAATATCTACATGCGTTCCCTCAACTTCGTGATCCACAGCTTTTCCAATATCATGAAGTAAACCTGCTCTTTTTGCTAATTTAATGTCCAAGCCCAGTTCAGCTGCCATAAGTCCGGCAAGATGAGCAACTTCCAGCGAATGTTTCAGTATATTTTGTCCATAGCTTGTTCTATATTTTAATCTTCCAAGTAGTTTAATAAGTTCCGGATGAAGATTATGGATACCTACTTCAAAGGTTGCCTGTTCGCCCTCTTCTTTGATTGTGTTATTGACTTCTTTTTCCGCCTTTTCTACCATTTCCTCTATACGAGTTGGGTGGATACGTCCGTCAATGATGAGCTTTTCAAGTGCAATCCTTGCAATTTCACGTTTTATAGGATCAAATCCTGATAAAATAACTGCTTCCGGTGTATCATCAATAATCAAATCAATACCTGTTAATGTTTCAATCGCTCTTATATTTCTGCCTTCCCTTCCTATAATTCGACCCTTCATCTCATCATTAGGAAGAGCGACCACTGAGACTGTACTCTCAGCAACATGGTCTGCAGCACATTTTTGAATAGAAGAAGTAATTATTTCACGGGCCTTTTTATCCGCTTCTTCTTTTGTCTTTTGTTCAATTTCCTTTATCATTACTGCAGCCTCGTGTTTTACTTCTTTTTCAACGATAGCTAAAAGTAATTCTTTTGCTTCCTCTGTGGAGTAACCGGATATTCTTTCCAGTTCCTCGATATGTTTCTTTTTTAATTCCTCAAGTTCTTTCTCTTTATGATATATCTGTTCTTCTTGACGTTCGATGTTTTCTTCTTTCTTTTCTATGTTCTCAAGTTTTCGATCTATGTTTTCTTCTTTTTGAATGAGCCTTCTCTCTTGACGCTGCATTTCAGCTCTTCTATCTCTAATTTCTTTTTCTATCTCATTTCGGAGACGATGCGCTTCTTCCTTAGCTTCGATAGTAATTTCCTTTTTGATGGTTTCAGCTTTATTTTCAGCATCTAAGATAATGTTTTTTGCTTTTTGCTCAGCACTGCTTATCTTTCTTTCACCGACTGTTTTCCTGAATATATATCCAATAAGAAAACCGACTATAATTGTAATAATACCTGTGATTATAGCTGCATAGTTAATATGAATACACCTCCTTATATTTAGTTTTTTACATAAATATGACCGAGTAACCCTCGATCATGATAAGCCTTCAATATTTTTAATCAACATCCCATCAATGGACCAGTTTGTTACAGATATATATATAATATTATATTTTTTTTGATACACTGTCAAGATAAGATGAAACCACTAAATAACATTTGTGATATCCTATACTAATATGTTATAATAAACAAGGCAATTTCAGTTAAATTTAAGATATTTACTATCATTTTTCCATATATTTTTTATAATTCTTATAACTTATTAATTTGGGATAGAGGTTGTTCTATGTTTGATAAAAGCATACTTCGAAATTTGGATTTTTTACTTATAATTCTTGTAGTAATATTATATGCTATAGGAATTATTCTCATCGGAAGTACCTCTTATGATACTGCCTTTCATATCACTCGGGGGATCAAAGTGCAAACCTTAGGCTTTATTTTAGGTATCATAGCTATATTTATCATTTTGCTTTTCGATTATAACATATTGCAAGGTTTAGATAAATTCTTATATGCTATTTGTATTATATTCTTATTGGCAGTATATATTCCAGGCATAGGAAAAGTTCAGTACGGTGCAAGAAGCTGGATCGACCTGGGTGTATTGGACTTTCAACCATCAGAAATTGTAAAAATACTGTTTATTCTTACATTCGCAAAATTCTTATCTAACAACAGAGCTCAGCTAAAAACACTAAAGGGTGTGGCAAAAGCCGCATTATATTGCGCGCCGATAATTTTACTTATCCTTATTGAGCCTGATTTAGGTAATGCAACCGTTATAGCTTTTATCTCCATAGGTATGATTTTTGCGGCAGGTATTGATTCTAAGCTATTTCTAAAAATATCCGCTGTTATCGTCGTATCTATTCCTATTTTGTACCGATTTTTGGAAGAACATCAGCGTATAAGGATCGAAGCTTTTTTAAATCCGAATGATCTTTCCCTCCCGGGAAATTATCAAGTCTGGAACTCTAAGGTTGCTATTGGCTCTGGAAATTTGCTTGGGAAAGGCCTTTTTATGGGTACGCAAAAAAAATTAAAGTTTCTCCCTGTACAGGAATCGGATTTTATTTTTGCCGTCCTTGCCGAAGAGCTTGGATTTATCGGAGGAGCTTTTGTAATAATGCTTTATCTTCTTTTCCTTTATCGTATTATTCTTATTGCCAAAAAAGCAAAAGATTCATATGGACGTCTTGTTGTTATAGGAATACTGTCTATGTTTACTTTTCAGATTTTTGAAAACATTGGCATGACAATGGGTCTGATGCCTGTAACAGGTATCACATTACCTTTTATCAGCTATGGCGGCAGCTCTATTCTCACTAATATGATTGCATTGGGAATTGTACTGGATATAGGGATGAGACATCACACTATAAATTTCTAAAGAAATTTATAGTGTGATGATTTAAGATTTATGATTTAAGATTTATGATTGTATGAAAGAAGGCATTTGTTCACACAAATGCCTTCTGCTATTCTATTCTCTATTCCCTATTCCCTATTCCCTATTTATTAAATAACGGTATCGCTTCTCCTTCCACTCTGCATGCCATTTTATGAAATATTTTCTCATATTTTGAGCCTTTTTTTGATGCTATGGGATCACCGCAATTCATAGATACAAAAATATTTTCATCTTCAGAAAGAATACCGATTATTTCACTTTTTAAGGTATTCATAATATAGTCTATTTCAGGAAGTATCTTCCTTCTGATCAATTCCGGGCGAACTCTGTTTATCACAACCATTATTTTCTCAATTTCTTCTTTTTTCTCTAAGTCTCGGATAATTTTATCAGCATCTCTTATAGAAGCAATTTCAGGCGTAGTAACAACAAGAACGGAATTGGCGCCTGCGATTGCATTTTTATAGCCTCCTTCTATTCCCGGAGGAGCATCTATAATTATATAATCATATTTTTCTTTTAACTTTTTGCATAACACTTTCATTTCTAAAGGCGTTATAGTATTCTTATCTCTGGTTTGGGAAGATGACATCAGGTATAAATCCTGATATCTCTTATCTTTGACAAGTGCCTGTCGAATTTTGCATACTCCTTCAATAACATCTACAAGGTCATATACTATCCTGTTTTCCATTCCTAAAGCAATATCTAAATTTCTTAAGCCTAAGTCCGTATCAATGATAACAACTTTTTTACCTAAAAGAGCCAATGAGACTCCTAAATTAGCTGCTATAGTTGTTTTTCCTACGCCGCCTTTTCCCGACACGATCGTAATAACATCACCCAAAATAATCCCTCCAATACAGATAGCTTATCTGGTCAAATAACTTTCCAGATCTAATTCCTGAAACTCATTATTTAAACCTAAATACTCTGCAAATATCTCTCGTGCAACGGGGGCGGCATAACCACCATGCCCGCCTTGGAATATGAGAACTGCAACAGCAATCTCCGGCTCATCATAAGGAGCAAACCCAACAAACCATGCGAAATTTTCGTAATCATCTTTATAAACGTCCAGCGATTTCTCTGTCACTTTTCCGTCGCTTAGATTAATTACCGCAGCTCTCACGGCGCTGGTTTTAGAAGTGTATTTTGCAGGATTATCTTTCATTAATCGCAGCATTTCTTCTTCTACCAGCTGAAAACTGAGTTTAGGATTTATCCATTTCAAATACCGTTTAATATATTCAACTTCATCTGCAGGCTGAATTTTTCCTGACCTCTCTGCAGTCCCGGTTTTACCGCCTGCCTCTATGGGAAAATTTCCGAATATACCTCTTGCAGTGCCTCGTGATCCGGAAGTAACACGGTTCATACCCATTTTTATATATTCAATATTTTGTGGGTCCACATCGATTTTATATTCTAAAGCTTTGTCTTCTTCTTTGATCTCTAAATCAGTACCTTCTATCCCTTTAACCACACTCAGCTTATGTTTATAGCCTCCGTTAGCTATTGTTGCAATATAATTGGCCATTTGAAGCGGTGTATAAGCATGCTCGCCTTGTCCAATAGAAAGATTTAATGTATCTCCGACACTCCATGTCGCCATATTAAAATATGAATATTTAATTATATCAGTTAATTCATATAGCCTTTCAGATTGGATTCCTGTTTTGCTCAGCCTTTGAACCAATTCTCCCCTTGAAGGATTTTCTTCGGTCCAGCTTAATATAGTATTTATTGCATCCTCAAGAAGCTTTTCATCAGAAGCTATTTCAGGTTCAAAATAATAATTGGCATTATTCTTTAACCTGCTTTTCAGATTCCTTTTTGTAACGGCTATTTTCTTTTCTTCACTGGGCACACCGGTTGCTACCTCTGATATTTCTATTCCTGTCTTGTTTCCCAATCCAAATTTTGAAGCTAAATCCATGACATCGTCGATTTTCATATTGATAGGAATAGCTGCTTTTCTGCTATAATCATAGTTTGACATGACATCATAAAAATAATAATTGCATGATACTTCAATTGCCTCCATCAGATTTACGTAGCCATGGCTTGCTCTGTTGCTGTTCCATAAGCTGCATCCAAAGGTCCTGTCACCAAGTTTGACATAACCGCCATCATAATATTTTTGATATGCATCCAATCCATGCTCCAAAGCAGTAAGCCCTACAAGCATTTTGAAGGCAGATCCCGGCTGTACGGCAGTCCTTGCGGCAATATTGAAAAGAGGTAATGGGGAAAGCGGATCTCTGGGGTTTTTATCCTGCAAACTATTCCAATTTTCTTCTGAAATTCCCAAAGAGAACATGTTTGGATCATAAGCAGGATAACTTGCCATTGCTAAGACATCACCGGTTTTTACATCAAGAGCTACAACTGCTCCGGAGTTCGCGTTTGGAAAAGAATCTGAATATTTGTAGTCTCCCCATTTGCTTTTAAATGAACCTCCGGCCTGTATCTCCTTCAATGCCTGAAGCAATGCAGCTTCCGCAACGCTTTGCAATTTAGCATCTATAGTTAAATATATGTTTTTTCCTTTCTGAGGTGAGGATTCCTCAATGGTTTTTATAAGTCTGCCAAAAGCGTCTACTTCAACATGCTTCACTCCGTCGACACCTTTCAGATGCGATTCAAATACCTTTTCTATTCCTTCTTTTCCAATAATATCAGAAGGTAAATATCCTAATTCATTTACATATAATTCCTTTTCACTTTCGGAAATTTTACCAAGATAACCCAATATATGCGCCGCCAAGGTACCATATGGATAGTAGCGTACCGGCTCGACCACGACTTCTATACCAGGTAATTCTCGGCTTCTTTCCTCCAGCTCTATGATTGTTTGCTCCGATATGTCTACTGCTAATTCAACAGGATTAAATTTTCGATAACCTTGTGAATCAAGCTCATTCCGAATCACCATAATTTTTCTTGCTTCTACACTACTATAGGATCCATCGATCTCAAAGATTTTCTTGAAAGACTCAAATGCGTTTTCAGCAGAAATATCAGTGTCCAGATTATATTTTCCCAAGAAAATATTTTTTTCTAAATTCTGGAGGTAATCCATTACCTTTACAGAAATCGGCGGGAATATATTGTAAATACTTTGAAGTTCTAATTGGGCTTCATATCTGTCCAAATCTTCATTGATATTATGTCGATTTCTTAATTCCCGAAATGCTTCTTCGGCTGTAAAGTTTAAAGGCATTCCTTGTGATTCCAGCCATTTTTCGATACTTTTCTGATATGTATAGACAAATTCATCTCCCTCGATCAATATGGGAAAGTTATCAGTATATTTATCCCCATTTTTCTCCAATATGCTCAATAGCTTGATAGCTTCTTCATTTATTTGCTCATCAACAAGATTATTTCTGACAATTTGAACAACAAAGCTTGGTTTATTACCCGCTAAAACACGTCCATATCTGTCTCTGATTTCTCCTCTGGGAGCAGAAGTATATATCTGCTTCACACGGATATTATCTGATGCATTTCTCCACTCTTCTCCCTGCACGATTGTTAGAGAAAAAAGGCGAATAACAAGGCTGCTCATCAGAACTATAATTACCAGCATGATCTGATTATTTCTATCTTTTAACCATTTACTCATATACTCACCCATATCTTCTGTAGTCATAGTCGAAAATACGTTTAAAAAGCAGCTTATATATTACTAAAGCAATAAATATATCATAAAATATTTCAATAACGTATACATTCTTCAGAATATATAAGAAATTAATATTACTCGCAAATAATCTCATCAATAGCCAGTACATCAAATGATAATAAGTTCCGCCAATTAATGTAATAATAACCGGAGTAAAAAGTGTATCCTTATAAACATATGATTTCATTTCATATGTTAACAGACCTATTGTAAAATAAATAAATGCTGCTATACCAACTATCTCTCCAAAAAACACATCCTGAAGAATCCCAAAAATAACTCCATACACGATCCCAAATTTTTCTTTAAATAAAAATGAAAAAAATAGCACCAGTAAAAGTGTAGTATTCGGTATTACTCCAAATATTTCAAAATATTGAAAGACTGTAGTCTGAAATATAAAATTCACAAAAAATATTAAAAAAACAGTAAAATAATTCATTATAATTTCACCATCATTATTCATAGTATATTACTAATACTTTATTGATGTTCTTGAAATATACATGGGGATTTACGGATATGGTTTTTAAAAGTTTGTTTTCATCTTTTACGACCTCTTTGATAGTCCCTATGGGAATCCCTTCAGGGAACATTCCTAGTCCGGACGTAATTATTTCATCTCCAACCAAAACATCAGCTTCCGGATCTAACAGGTATCCCTCTAATGACCCGCTGCCATTCCCTGATACTATTCCGATATATTTTGTGTCTCTTAATATCTTAAAGCTTACTGAATTGTTATCATCAATAATAGCTACAACCTTTGCCCAATTATCGCTTACCTCATATATCCGTCCAACGAGTCCATCGCCATTAATAACGATGCTTCCCTCTTTGATACCATCATTATTTCCTATATTTATAGTAAATGTATTGAACCAATTGCTTCCGTCCTTTGAAATAACATCAGCGGTCAAATGTCCATAATGCGAATCAATAGGTACATAATTCAAAATATCTTCAAGCCGTGTCAGCTCTTCTAATTTGTCCTGCTTTAACTGTAAATTGATAATTTCTTGTTCCAGCTCAGAAATTTCCTGTTTTAAAGCTTCGTTTTCCATTACTATAGTCCGAAAATTAATTATACCATTTATCCCTTTATTCAAGCCATTTCCTGCCTTAACAAAGGGCTCCTGAAATAAGCTTATTATATTGCCTACTTTTTTAACAGGAGTTGTTGTACTGTAATCATACAAATATGATATAGACATAACCATAACCAAAAGGATAACAACACTTGTTACTATAATCAATTTTTTATGTCTTGTAATCCACCTCATAGCCCACACACCACTTTAAGAATTCATATTTTAATATTTTTTATTTGCATATCCTTTTTTCTTCATTTTTTCAATATGCTCTACACTGATACCTGTACCTAAAGCAACGCATTCCAATGGGTTCTCCGATACTATCACTTTGATACCTGTCTCTTCAGATAATAATATATCAAGACCTTTTAATAATGCACCGCCTCCGGTAAGAACAATACCCGATTCTATAATGTCTGCGGAGAGCTCAGGTGGTGCGTTTTCAAGTGTAGTTCTAACACCATTCACAATAGCATGTACCGGTTCTTCCAAGGCATTCATTATTTCCCGAGTTGAAAAAGCAATTGTTTTTGGCAAACCGGTCATCAAATCACGACCTTTGATTTCTACGTTGCCTAATTCATTGTCTTCTCTTGTCATATAGGCGCATCCTATTTTTATCTTTACTTCTTCAGCAGTACGTTCACCAATAAGAAGGTTAAAATTCCTTTTAGCATATTGTATAATGCTTTCATCCATTTTGTCTCCGCCTACTCTGAGGGAAACACTTGTAACTATTCCGCCAAGGGAAATAACAGCGATATCTGTGGTTCCTCCCCCAATATCTACGATCATACTTCCTCTTGGTTCATCAACCGGAAGACCTGACCCAATAGCAGCTGCCATTGGCTCTTCCAAAATATATACTTCTTTTGCACCTGCGGCATATGCGGCTTCTTCAACAGCACGTCTTTCCACATCAGTAACTCCTGACGGAACACCTACTATGACTCTGGGTCTCAATAAAAAAGAAGATGATATTGATGAGCTTATAAGATGTTTGAGCATAGTCTGAGTTATATCAAAATCAGCAATGACACCATCCTTAAGAGGCCTGATTGCCTTTATGTTTCCCGGAGTTCTTCCTATCATCATTTTAGCTTTATTGCCGACGGCAAGAACTTGTCCGGTATTTTCATCAATAGCAACAACGGAAGGTTCTCTTACTGTAACTCCCTTTCCTTTAACAAATACTAAAGTATTTGCTGTACCCAAATCTACTCCAATATCTCTATTTAAAAAATTAAATAATCCCATACTAAAAGTTCTCCTCTCACGCTATTATATAATTCCTTCTCCTTTGAGACTTAAGTAACAACCATCTCCTATAATGAGATGATCCAAAACTTCTATACCTAGAATTTTTCCCGCATCCACCAGTTTCTTAGTCAGCGCCACATCTTCCCTGCTCGGCTGTGGATTTCCGCTGGGATGATTATGTATTAAGATCACTGAAGAAGCGCTTTTCTTTATCGCCAAAGTAAAAACTTCACGCGGATGAACGATCGCACTGTTTAGATTTCCAATAGAAACCTCCTCTATCATTATTATCTCATTTTTTGTATTCAATAACAAAACTTTAAAAAACTCTTTTTTATAGTATCGCATTTCTTCCATAAAAAGGTTTGCTACTTCATCAGGATTTGTAATGTTCAACCTCCTTGTTTTCGGCTTTGTAGCTATTCGTCTTCCAAGCTCTATAGCTGCTATGATCTGACTTGCCTTAACAATACCAATACCTCTGATTTGACTTAACTCTTCAATAGAGCTGTTTACTAAAAAAGAAATTCCCTCTTTATCTAAAGAAAGCAATTTATGAGATAAATCTATAACGGACATTTCTTTGGTGCCGCTTCTGAGAAGTATGGCCAGCAGCTCAGAATTAGAAAGTGATTTTACTCCATACTTCACTAGCTTTTCTCTTGGTCTTTCATCAACAGGTAATTCTTTAATTAAAACAGAACTGTTATTGATCATTCGTATTTTTTTCTCCCCTTTTACCCCCGTTTAGCTCATGTATTTATATTACACAGCTAATATTATAATTCTACATTAAAACGCCCCTTAAGTACAAGTTTTAGTTTATCAAACGGCAGTCCCATCACATTATAATAGTCGCCATCCAATTTATCTATTAATTCTGAGCCCATGCCTTGTACCGCATAAGCTCCTGCTTTATCCCATCCTTCTCCGGAAGAAATATACGAATATATTTCATCATCCGTTAATTCCTTGAAAAAAACTTTGGTTGAATCGTAAAAAACAACCCGTTCAAAGCTATTGATACGTATCACAGCCACACCTGTTATTACCTCATGGCTCCGGCCGCTTAATTTTTTAAGCATATAATAAGC
>JAAYPU010000307.1 GCA_012519645.1 Clostridiales bacterium
AAAATTTGCAAGATACTATACACCTTTTGTCGTATTTTCAGCCCTTGCCTTGGCTATAATTCCTCCGTTGGTTATTGAAGGAGCCTTATTCTCGGAATGGCTTCACAGAGCCTTGATTTTCCTTGTACTATCCTGTCCCTGTGCTTTGGTCATCTCAATTCCTCTTGGATTTTTCGGAGGCATTGGAGGTGCGTCGCGGAATGGTATTCTCATAAAGGGAGGCAATTATCTGGATGCTTTAAATAAAATAGATACGATCGTTTTTGATAAAACTGGCACTTTGACCAAAGGAGTATTCAAAGTGACAAAAATAGTTCCTTCGGGCACTATTGAAGAGGATGACCTGCTGAAATATGCTGCATATGCAGAAAGTTATTCCAATCATCCTATCGCTTCGTCCATTATAAAGGCTTTCGGAAAGGACATAAATAAGGATGATATTTCGGAATACAAAGAAATTGCAGGTCATGGCATCCAAATCGCCATAAGAGGGAAAAAAGTCATCGTCGGAAATGCAAAGCTTATGGAAAATGAAAATATAATATACCCGGACATATCATCCGATGCAACTATAATACACATTGCAATAGATGATATTTACGCAGGATATATAATCATCTCTGATGAGATAAAAGAAGATAGCCTATTTACAATAAAGGCTCTTAAAGAAAAAGGCATTAAGCGGATCATCATGCTTACAGGCGACAGCAAATCCGCAGGTGAGAAAATAGGTTATGATTTAGGATTAGATGAGGTTTATTCCGAATTGCTGCCTCATGAAAAAATAGAGAAGCTTGAATTGATCGAAAAGCAAAAAAAATCAAAGCACAATATTTTGTTTGCAGGCGACGGTATCAATGATGCACCTGTACTGGCACGTGCGGATATCGGTGTTGCCGTGGGAGGATTGGGTTCTGATGCTGCTATTGAAGCTGCAGATATTGTCCTGATGACAGATGAGCCTTCGAAGCTTATCACAGCTCTAAATATTGCAAAAAAAACAAGACGAATCGTTATCCAAAACATAGCCTTCGCTTTATGCATTAAGACATTAGTATTAATTTTAGGAGCCCAAGGCCTTGCCACCTTGTGGGAAGCCGTCTTTGCTGACGTAGGCGTAGCAATCCTTGCAATCTTAAATGCCATGCGCATATTGAAAGTTAAATGAGGAAATTTCTATTATGAAATTTCCTCATTTATCATATATCTCAATAAATTTTTCTACGATTTTGGGGTCAAATTGTGTACCTGCACATTTTTTTATTTCTTTGATTGCTTCTTTATGAGTAACGGCTTTACTATAAGCTCGTTCATTAGTCATTACATCATAAGCATCCGCAATTGCCACAATACGTGAAAGCAGCGGGATCTCGTTCTCTTTTAGCTTTTGTGGGTATCCGTTTCCATCCCATCTTTCATGGTGCGATAATATATAATCTGCATATTGTGAAAGCTCCGGTGTCGCTTGGGCTATTCTGTACCCTATTTCAGAATGCTTTTTCATCTCTTTCCATTCTTCTTCGGTTAAGGGACCCGGTTTCATCAAAATACTATCATTTACGGCAATCTTTCCGATATCGTGAAGCATGGACAGAAGCTTTAAGTCTGCAATCTCACTTTCATTAAGCCCTATAAGCTTACCAATTTCAGCACTTACTTTTGCTATTCTTTCTGCATGCTCTTCTGTTTCATTGCTTCTTTCAGATAATGTTTTTTTCAGCGATGCAATTACAGAGCTTCTAAAGCTTTTGCTTTCCAGAAGTTTTTGGCGATACATCATTTCTTCCGCCATCTTTATTACATTAAAGTGCTTTTCATTCTTTTCGTATTTAGTAGCACGTCCTAAAGCAATACTAAGCCGGATCGTATGACTGGTTGTTTTATTGCATTCTTCCTGTATCCTTTTACAAATTTCATCTGTTTCAAATTCTTCAGCTTTAGGAAGCAGAACAATAAATTCATCTCCGCCCCAGCGCGCTATAGTGTCTTCTTTTCTGCAGCATTTTGTTAATATCTTTGCAATTTTTTTAAGGATATTATCTCCTTCTGCATGTCCAAAAACATCGTTGGTAATTTTCAAACCGTTGACATCGCCTATTATAATTGAGAAAGGATATTCTCCTTTAGTTTCCTGCAGCTTTAACTGCTCTTCAAAAAATGCCCTATTATACAGTCCTGTAAGTTTATCATGAAAGCTTAAATACAAAACTTCCTCTTCTTTTTTCTTTGCCTCATCCACATCTCTGAAAACGAGAACAACACCAAAAATCTGGCCCTGTTTATTTTTAATAGGTGCAGCACTGTCAGCTATAGATTTTTCTACCCCTTGCCTGGATATGATAGCTGTATGGTTAGCAAGCTCAACAACTTTTCCTTCCTTAAGAACTTTATCGACCGGATTTTCACATATCCTTCTCGTTTTCTCATTAATAATATGAAAAACTTCGGATAATGGTTTTCCTTCTGCTTCTGACGATTTCCATCCCGTTAATTCTTCCGCCACTGCATTCATCAAAGTAACTTTTCCATCTGCATCAGTTGTAATAACGGCATCACCTATAGACTTCAGAGTCGTTAACAATCTTTCCTTTTCTGCATAATATGATTCCTCAGATTTTTTTATTTCAGTTATATCCGAAAATATAGAAGCAAAATATCCTTTTTGGGAAGAGGTTGCGGATATTTTAAAGTATTTATCTAATGGTTCAAAATAAGTAACATATGAATATGGTTTACCGGTACGTGCAACTTCGCTATATACTTCAAGAAATGGCGCTTTACCTGTTCCATAATATTCGCTGGCAAGAATGCCTTCTTCTACTTTTTTTTCAATACCCGTATGGAGATAAAAGCTGTCATTTGCTTCAAGCAAGGCATAATCTATCGGTATGCCTTTTTCATCATATATTATTTTATGAAGAACTAAGCCCTCCTCCATATTCTCAAATAACAGTCTCCTCTTCTTTGCAGCAAAAACTTTATCCGAAATATCCTGACTGATATCATAAAACAGATCATCTTCCACGAAACAATTCCATTCAATAGTGCGGTAATTGCCTTCTTTGCTCCTTACCCGCAGTATACAGTCTCTAACAATTTTCCCTTTACTCAATATTTCTTTTTCTTTATAATAAATTTCTAAGTCATCCGGATGTATGATATCTTCAAATGTCATATTAAGAAACTCTTTCTCCGAATAGCCTGTAGAGTTTATCCATGATTTATTAATGCTGATGAATTTTTCATCCGCACTTCTCACATCTACTAAGTTAGGAGTAAAGGTCTCGAAAATCTCAAATGTCTTGCTTACCTTTACAAATTGATCTTCTATAAGCTTATCGCGTGTTATATCTTTCCATATTGAAAAAACCAGAGGAATATCATCTTCATATATGAAAGTAAGGGTTATCTCAAACCAGTAGCTTTCACCATCTTCTGCCAAACAAAACCATTTAAACTTATAATTATCTAATGATTTCTCTTTCCATATTCTTTCTATTTTAAATGATGAGCGCTCACCATCCGGCTGAAATTCGGGAGATATATCAACCAGAGTTTTTCCAATCAAACCTTCTTCGTTTGATACTTTCAAACAGTCTGCTAATGCTTGGTTGCATTTTACAATAGTGCTACCTTCAAATACCGCCATTGGAATATTTGATTTTTCGAACCCAATCTCATAAAGATTTTTATTCATATATATGCTTCCCCTGCTAATTTAATTTTTCCAATTGTAGCCAATAACTATAATACTCTAATTATACATATTGTTACCCATTTCTACAATATAAAAAACAGCAGTAGAAGATACCGTAAAACCGGTATCTTTACTGCTTTTCTGCCGCATGATACATAGTTCATTATTTTGCCATTATTTTTTATAGTCCTACTTTGCTTAAATCTGATTTCTTTACTACAAATATTGTATCGTATATTGAATAGGTCGTATCCAATTCATCTTCATCTTGGTCATAAACATCATATGCAGCCGCATACGCACCCGTCCTCAGAACAGTTTGCGATGCTTCCTTCCACCTGTCAAAATCACCACTGGTATTAAATGATGCTACATAAATAGTAACTTCGTCACTATATTCATAAGCATGACCATCAATATCAAGTACATAATCATCCGTATCGGCATCAGTTATTTTACCGCAATCCGCAATGATTCCTCCTAATGTTCGGACTACTTCAGTATCATCTCCAAGTTTGCCTCCTGTCAGCTTGATTCTGAGGAATGAATCATTTTTGATTATTCCCGGAGATAAACTATCTACTGTCAAATAAGTTTTTTCTTTACCATTTATAAGCATATTTACTTCATTAACTACAATATCATCTTCATCCAATACACTGCCATAGGATATAACTACTCCATATAAATCATCCGTTGCTTTAACATTTCCTGATTGGATAGATACTGCCACGATCTTATTATCATCCGCTTTTTTAACATATACTGCAGGGAATTTTGATCCGTCATCTTCCAATTCATTCCTTGAAATTATTTTGGACTTATCAGGATCATCGGTATTGAATTTAAAAATTACTGCATTTGATGCGAGTTCTATGTTGCCAAGACGATTCGTTCTGCTGTTATAAGCTACATTCCAGGATTTATATTCGCCAAGAATTATCTTTGTAACCTCCTTGGAACTGTTAACCGAATATTTTACTATTGCCTGCGGTACAACTGCTGATGCCGCGGCACCAGTTAATGCAATTCTACCTGAACTTGTAATTCCCACTAATGCGGTCGTGTTAGATCCGGAAACAAAATCTGCATCTTCATCTATTTCAAAATTAATTATTTCACCATTTTTTGTTAAAAGCTTTACTTTTGCCGGGATGCCATAATCATCATTGCCTTTTGAAGTGTCAATAACCATCGCGTAGTTTCCGGCTGAAGCTGAATCTGTTTCTTTGAAGTATGCCAGTTTTCCGTCCGGCGAAAGAGAAGCTTCTATCACGGAACCTAAATCATAATCATCAAAATCCTTTAAAGCTTCATCTACCTTATATGCTTTACCATCTATATATATCCTCTTCGGACTTGTTGTCGTTTTAGTGACTTTCCCTTTAATAGTTTTCTTTGATACTACCAGCTTTAATATTTCGTTATCATCGTCTGTATATACTTCAACAATATCATCCTTATCTATATCCTCTAATTCGTCTGCATCACCTGTGACCTTCATTTTATCGCTTATTTCATCATAATAGTCCCTAGGCACCTTCGCATCAAAAATTTCATCATCTTCATCATCCAGCACATCTTCGATAGCATATAAATCAGATTGGGACACTCTATAAATGCCATCTCTCAGCCAACCAGACAATGAGTATGGTGTCATTGTAACACCGCTTAATGTTCCGGCGATGGTAACTTCTTTGTCATCAAATTCGCTAATATCAACGCCTTTTCTTTCTACTCCATTACAATAAATTTTTATATCCTTAAAGCTTTTTATTTTGTACTCCTTATTATCTTTATCTATCAGCATTTTATTAGGTACATCTATTTCTCCTTTAATAACATCCGACTCGACCTTTGTTACACAAATAAACTTTTTATTACCTGTTCTTTCCTTATATAAGTCTACTATTTGCCCCACATACTCCGTTAAATCGATATAGGATTTTGACGAGGTATTGTCATCCGGTTCTACAGGATGGTCATCTACCAGCTCTGCCCCTAACCTTTTTATCATTTTGTCTTCAGGGCTGTATTCAACAAATATATTATCCCTCACACTCACTCTTCCCATTTTCTTATCCAATAGTTCAAATACCATTTGAGCTATATCGCCTCTGTTTGCACCGCCAACCTTTGTGGATACATTATCAAAAAGCCCTAATACCATAGCTTTTGTTACATAGTTTGCCGGCCATGTACCTACTAAAGCTTCGTCTGTATAACCTAATGCCCGGACCATCATTGTCGCCGCTTCAGCATAGGATACAGTTTGATTCGGCTTAAACGTTCCATCAGGATAACCGTTTATAATACCCAGACTTGCTGCGTATGCAACATATCTGTCCGCCCAGTGGCCGGACATATCCCGAAAACTGCTTTTTGCATCATTGATTACATTACCATAACCTGATGCTGCAATTAATATTTTTGCCATTTCCGCTCTTGTTACGATATTCTTAGGTTTGAATAATCCGTCCGGATAGCCGTCAATTATTCCAAGAGCCATTAACACCTCTACCGCTGTTTCATTTTTTGTGTCTGTTACGTCTTTAGGTGCTCCATAGGCAAAACTAAAAATTCCTAGTACTAATAAAAGTACTAAAATAAACGAAATTCCTTTACGCATGCATTCTTTCCTCCTTCAGTAGCTATATTATTCATAAAGGGTAAAAAGTTTGATTATCTCATGTCAAACTATCCACCCCTATAAGATAATTTGACAATTTGATATATATGTATATTGGGGGCAAAACACGTTACTACATAGTATGTTCGGGTCTTATGCATATGTTTTACAATTAGATTACATATATTAGATGTGGCTAAATTTTGCATAAAAAAAATACTTTCATTAAAAGAAAGTATTTTTTTATGCATTTTATTTCAATTTCATTAAGTTTATAAATATGCTCCACCCGTATTATTTTTATTCAAGGTTCCATCAATTTCAATAAGCAGACATTTGACTAATTCTTTACATACTGGTCTATGCCGTACTCCTTTTGGAATAATGACTAATTCTCCCTCCGACAAGCAGACTGTTCCATCATCTGATTCAATATCAAATTTCCCTTCAATACAATAAAACAGTTCGTCAGAATTTTCGTGGACATGAAAATCCAATATCCTGTTTTCTGCTTTTAAAACATGAAGTATATGATTATTTAACTGTCCCACATTCAAATAAGAGAACAGTTTATCAATACTGTCAACTTTTTCTTTTAGATTCACTTTTTCCAACATCGCTTTTACCCCATCAAAAACAATAATTAAAATCAATGCCCGTAAAAATTATGTGATACTATTTATTTACAATTGGTATTTGTTATATTTACTAAAAGAGTCTCAGCGAATGAGACTCTTTCAGCAATTAAAGCTATGTAAATAGCTTTTTATTGGAAGAAATATATATATGTGTGGAAGAAATATATAATGAATTTTGACGGTATTAAGTATCGAAGGTCAAA
>JAAYPU010000308.1 GCA_012519645.1 Clostridiales bacterium
GTTAAAATATTAATTTTTGCAGTAGCAGGTGCAGTTCTTTCAGAAGCTGTAGCTCAAAAAATCATGAAAAGACCTATTACTATCAATGATTGGAGTGCGGTAGTCACAGGAATTCTCCTTGCTTTTAATATTCCTGCTTCAGCACCCTGGTGGATACCTTTCATAGGTTCCATATTTGCAATCGTTATAGTTAAACAAATATTCGGAGGTCTGGGACATAATTTTATGAATCCTGCTCTAGCTGCACGTGCCATGCTTTTGGCATCCTGGCCTGTACAGATGACAAGCTGGATAACGCCTGGTCCGGATGCGGTCAGCACTGCGACACCTTTAGCTATTTTAGGAGGTACTGCAGATGCCGGTTCTGTGCTGCCTTCATTGGCAAGTACTCTTATTGGCAACACCAGCGGATGTATTGGTGAAACTTCGGCATTATTTCTTATATTAGGCGGTTTATATCTATTATACAAACGTGTAATTACACCGAGAATTCCAATTATATATATAGCTACTGTAGCGGTCTTGACATTTATCTTAGGTGGTTTTGATATGACCTATATGATTTATCATGTGCTATCAGGAGGTCTGATGTTAGGTGCTATTTACATGGCAACAGATTATTCATCTTCACCCATCACTCCTAAAGGACAAATAATATTTGCTTTAGGTTGTGGTATTCTTACTACTGTTATAAGATTATACGGAGGTTATCCTGAAGGTGTATCTTATTCCATATTATTTATGAATGTAGCGACACCACTAATTGATAAATATACAAGCCCCAGAGTGTTCGGGGAGGTGAAATAAATGAAGGAAATACGAAAACTTGGACTTATCCTTCTTGTTATTACGGCAATTGCAGCTGCAGCCTTAGGATATGTAAACATGATTACAAAAGGTCCTATTGCCGAGCAAAATCGCTTAGCAGATATTGCAGCCCGAAAGCAGGTTTTACCTCAGGCTGAAGACTTTGAACAATTAGACATTAAATCACCCGGGAATTATCTTATTATAAAAGAAATATATAAAGGCTTACAGGGTGGTAAAGATATCGGATATACGATCAAAACAGTTCCGAACGGGTATGGCGGACCTGTCGAAGTAATGATAGGTATCAGTTCAGACGGAACCATCATAGGTGTAAATATTGGCAATCATACTGAAACACCGGGATTGGGCGCAAAGGCAACAGATGAAGCATTTAAAGGTCAATATACCAACAAAACGGCAGATATGAATATAAAGGTCATTAAATCTGGTACACCATCGGATGATCAAATTTCAGCTATAGCTGGTTCTACTATCACTTCTGTGGCTGTAACAGATGGTGTTAACGAAGCTATAAAGTACTTTAATGAAAATCTCAGGTAGTTTTGAATGATTGGAGGGAATGAAGTGAAAATATGGAATACACTGCAAAACGGCATCATAGCAGAAAATCCTGTATTTATACAGTTATTAGGTATGTGTCCTACTCTTGCCGTATCAACCTCAGCCATTAACGGAATAGGGATGGGGCTCGCAACTACTGCTGTATTATTAGGTTCAAATGTAGTAATCTCTGCGGTTAAAAAGATCATACCTGATAAAATACGTATACCGGCATTTATAGTTATTATTGCAACTTTTGTTACGATAGTCGGTCTTGTTATGAAAGCATTTGTACCTGCTTTAGATCAGGCTTTAGGATTATTTATACCGCTTATTGTAGTAAACTGTATCATTCTTGGCAGAGCGGAAGCTTTTGCATCAAAAAATTCGGTAATTCAATCCCTTGCGGATGGTATCGGTATGGGTCTTGGATTTACTTTAGCATTGTTTGTATTGGGAACTATAAGGGAAATTATCGGTGCCGGAACAATCTTTGGAAATTTAATATTTGAAGGATATCAGCCTGCGCTTATTATGATTCTCCCGCCGGGTGCATTTTTGCTTCTCGGTCTCTTATTAGCACTGTTTAATTGGATATCAGTTAAAAAAGCAAGGGGTGAGAGCAGATGAGCGTAACTGGTTTGTTTATTATTTTGGTTAGCGGCATTTTAGTAAATAACTTTGTTATGTCAAAATTTTTAGGGATATGTCCGTTCCTGGGTGTATCCAAACAGGTAGAAACAGCAGCGGGTATGAGCATGGCAGTCACCTTTGTTTTGACGCTTGCTTCTATCATGACATACATTGTACAGCTGATTTTAGTGCGACTTGGTTTAGAGTATTTACAGACTATTGCTTTTATTTTAGTAATTGCAGCTCTTGTTCAGTTTGTTGAAATGGTTGTTCAAAAAGTAAGTCCTACTTTATATAAAGCGCTGGGGGTATATCTACCTTTGATTACTACAAACTGTGCGGTACTTGGTATTACAATTATAAATATTCAATATGGATATAACATCATAGAAACAATCGTCAATGCCATCGGTGTAGCCATTGGTTTTGGCTTGGCAATTATTCTGTTTGCCGGTATAAGAGAACGACTTGAAATTGCAGATGTTCCTTCCGTTTTCAAAGGATTTCCTATTGCTTTGATTACAGCAAGTCTTATGTCTATTGCATTCTTAGGCTTTGCTGGTCTCGTTTAGAAAGGAGGAGGGGAACGATGGATCTAACTAGTATATTATTGCCCGTTGTCATCCTCGGTGTAATGGGGTTGATTTTCGGAGGAGGTCTTGCTTTTGCGTCACAAAAGTTTGCAGTTGAGGTAGACCCGAAAATAGCAGGTATAAGAAATGCTTTGCCAGGTGCAAATTGCGGAGGCTGCGGTTTTCCTGGGTGTGACGGGTTTGCAACTGCAGTGGCTGAAGGAAGAGCTCCTGCAAATGGCTGCCCGGTAGCAAGTGAGGAAGCTGTTCAGGCTATTGCTGCTATTATGGGACTATCAGTATCAGCAGGTGAAAAGCAGGTTGCGCGAGTTATTTGCGCAGGAGGAACTGACAAATGCAAGGAGGATTTTGAATACTACGGTGTTGAAGATTGTAAAGCTGCAAATATGTATAAGGGTGGAAGTAAAAGCTGTAAATATGGATGTTTAGGACTCGGAACCTGTGTCAAGGTATGTCCTTTTGACGCTATTATTATTTCGGAAGACAGACTTGCGGTCATTGACCCTGAAAAATGTACAGCGTGCGGTAAATGTGTTGAAGAATGTCCTAAAAACGTCATTAAAATGGTTCCATATGCACAAGATGTATTTGTGGATTGTAATAATAAGGAAAAAGGCAAGGACGTTAAGCAAAAATGTGAAGTTGGCTGTATTGGATGTCAGATTTGTGTAAAAGCATGCCCGTTTGATGCCTTTATATTTGAAAATAATCTTGCTACAATTGATTATTCAAAATGCAGAAATTGTATGGTATGTGTACAAAAATGCCCTACAAAAGCTATTTATGGAAATTTCGAAAATAGAAAAAAAGCTGAAGTTATAGAGGATAAATGCATCGGATGCACTATATGTAAGAAAAATTGTCCTGTAGATGCCATTGAAGGTGAACTTAAGTCAGTGCATAAGGTATTGGAAGATAAATGTATCGGTTGTGGGATTTGTGAAGAGAAATGTCCTAAAGATGCAATACGCATGAAATAGAACTTTTTAAAATAAGGAACGTACTATATACGTTCCTTATTTTTTTTTGAAATTATTACAAAATTTGATTAGTTAATATTATTTGGATATTGCTTGTAAATGCAGTGTTGAAATGATAAACTGAAAGGCGAGAATTCTTTTTATTTCGACAATAATCAAAGATATAATTATGAAATTTTTTCAAATATTTATCAATATTTTTCATAGGTTTACATGATATATACAATAATATACTAGGAGGGTGAAATGGTTAAAAAAAATGCAAGTATAGCAGTTCTTATTATTTTTATATTGATAGGTCTGGTTATTGGCAGCATTGTCGGAGAATTGCTTAAAGGCACCATAGATTTATTTGCTTATGGAAAAATCATTGGATTTAAACCCTTTACTGTGGATCTGTCTTTTATTAAATTTACTTTAGGTTTAGAATTGAATATGAATTTAATAACAGTGGTTGGTATTATAATTGCTCTGATCATATATAAGAAAATATAGGTGATATTATTTGGAAAAAATCATATTGGCATCCGGGTCTCCAAGGAGAAAAGAAATATTTGAGAAAAATAATGTTATATTTGAAACGATAGTATCGGATGTTGATGAAAGCTATTCATCAACTTATTCAAAAGAACAAATAGCTATGATAATAGCATTGCGCAAAGCTTTGGATATAGAAATGAAATATAAAGAAGGTATTGTAATTGCAGCCGATACCATTGTCTGCATCGACGAGATTTTAGGCAAACCGACAGACAGAGAGCATGCTTATTA
>JAAYPU010000309.1 GCA_012519645.1 Clostridiales bacterium
AATTTGCTTAAGGAACGGGACACCTTTGATTCTATGTAATCTATTTCTTCTTTAAAAACAATAATGGTTTCAGGATCTGTTACCTTTTCAGATGCAAGCATGTCCATCAGCGTGCGTTCTGAATTCTCATCATAAATAGGTTTGCTCAATGATACATATGAATTCAATGGTATGTGTTTTTGTCTTGTCGCACTCTTTATTGCAGTGATAATCTGTCTTGTGATGCACATTTCTGCAAAAGCTTTAAAGGTTACCAGTTTACTTTCGTCAAAATCCCTGATTGCTTTATATAGGCCAATCATTCCTTCCTGAATGATATCTTCCCTGTCTGCGCCGATTAAAAAATATGCCTTTGCCTTACTTTTTACAAACTTTCTGTACTTATGTATCAATGATTCCTGCGCATATATGTTGCCTTGCCGGGCAATTGCAACAACTTCCTCATCTTTGTAATTTGCATAGTCTGTTGTTCGGACTATTGCTATAGACATACTTTGTTCCACCCTCATCCCTCCTGAAAAACAATTGCATTTGTTTTCTGAGTAATCCTTATTTAAAACCCCTTCAACCCTTTGCAATAAGCATACTTATTATACCTTATCGCTTTATAAGCGTCAATGTCTATTCTCGTATCTTTCTCCAATCGTCGAGTTTCTTAGCAGTTTTCTTGTCAATTCTGTCACTGAGAAAATATTTGGAGCTGTTAATGGTTTCTGTTTTTTTTATTATTCTTTTCTCATTATCCTCTACTTCTATGAGCAACTCCCTGGCAGACAATCTCGTGGCCCCGCTTCCCATTACTACCTGTTGCTCTGCCCAGTCCGATGTAGCAACCCTCACTTCATTTTTCCTGCTGCGAGTAAGCTCTGCCACCTTCATTTCAATATAGGAATCTGCCGTTTGCTTTTCTTTAGTAAATATAATATGTAATCCTGATATGTTTTCCCGCCTGTTATCAACTCCTTTTACCATATGTGCATCAAAAACTATCCATATGTCCTGATCCGTAAAGGTTTTATAATCAACTAACATCCGAATCAAGTAATTGCGTGCTTCTTCCAAGGAATTTTCAGCATGTGCTTTCAAAATAGGCCATGCGTTAATTATATTATAGCCGTCTATCAATAAATACCGTTTCAAAATCTCACCCTTCATAAATAGAGTATAGAGTATGGAGTATGGAGTAGGTCTCGGGTCTCAGGTCTCAGGTCTCGGGTCTCAGGTCTCAGGTCTCAGGTCTCAGGTCTCGGGTCTCGGGTCTCAGGTCTCAGGTCTCAGGAAAGTGATTAGTAATTAGGGATTAGTGATTAGGGTTCTCAGTCGAAACCAGAAGTCCGGCGCAGGTCTTAGGTCATTGCGAACATCCGAAGGATGTGTGGCAATCCAGATTGCCACGTCGCTCTTGCTCCTCGCGATGACAAACCAGAGTATCAATTATTTCACTATCGTTTAACTATTGCTCAACTATTGTTTAACTATTGTTCGACGGAGAAATTTTGCCTTTACGCAAAATTTCTTCCTTATCTTTCAGTTGTCAGTTTTCAGTTATCAGTTGACCTTAGCCTCTAATTTCAAACTTTCATTTTAAATCATAAATCTTAAATCATAAATCTTAAACGCGTTCAGCAGAACGCTGCCGTACCACCTCATACATCATCACTGCCGCTGCGGCGGAAGCATTTAAGGATTCTATTTTCCCTTTCATGGGCATTTTTATGGCAAAATCGCAATTTTCCAAAAGCAGCTTGCTTATACCTTTGCCTTCACTGCCGATAACCAAAGCAATTTTTCCTGTAAGGTTAGCTTTATTATATTCCTCGCCATCCATATGGGCAGCAGCTATCCAAACGCCTAATTCTTTTAATTTTTGAACTGTCTGAACTATATTTGACACGCGAACAACCGGCATATATTCAACAGCACCGGCAGAAGCCTTTACGGCTGAGGCTGTCAATCCCACAGCCCTTCTTTTTGGTATTATTATTCCGTGTGCACCTGCTGCTTCTGCGGAACGAATAATAGCTCCCAGATTATAAGGATCTTCAATACCTTCTAATATAATAACAAATAAATCTTCTTTTTTCCCCTGTGCTTTGAAAACAATATCTTCCAATTCCGAATATTTATATGCAGAAATATAAGCCATGACACCCTGATGTGCATTTGTCTCAGACTGCTTGTCCAAAAGCGGTTTTTCAACATATTGAATAGGAATACCTTTTTCCTTAGTCATAGCAATTATTTTTTTAACTGAACCGCTATCAGCGCCTTTAGCAATAAGAACTTTTTCAATTTCTCTGTCGGCCTTTAAAGCCTCGATGACAGGGTTGCGCCCTTCGATAATATCGCTCATTCTTTTTCCTCCATAATGCTCGCGCATTAGTCTATGGTAAATATCGGATAGTGAGTCCGAAGTCCGGAGTTCGGAGAAGGTCTCTGGTCTCTGGTCTCAGGTCTCAGAAAAAGTGATTAGTAATTAGTGATTAGTGTAGGTTTCAGGTCTATAGTCTCGGGTTTTTTAATCAATAACAATCGTTTAACTATTGTTCAACCATTGTTTAACTATCGTTCAACGGAGAAATTTTGCTTAAAGCAAAATTTTTTCCTTATCTTTCAGTTGTCAGTTTTCAGTTATCAGTTACTCTAACCTCCAACCTCTAACCTCTGACCTCTTTATTGATGTATTTCGTAAAGAAAAACTCAATATCATTATGATAGTGTGCTTCGCTTGAGGATACCTGTTCCCAGCTTTCATTTCTATCTAAATTTGGGAAATATTTATCTGCTTCGTATTCTTTGTTGATTTTGGTTATGTATGCTTCGGTACAGAAGGGAAGCAGCTGAGTATATACTGCTTCACCGCCTATGATAAATATGTCTTCCTTTGGATAGCTATTTAGCTTTTCAAAAAGCTCATCTGAAGAATGGCATACAACGACATCCGTCTCACTGAAATCTTTACGAGTTGTAAGAACAATGTTTATTCTGTCCTTTAAGGGTTTTCTGCCCGGAAGAGATTCAAAAGTTTCCCTACCCATGACTACTACTTTTTCAAAGGTCATGGTTTTAAAGTATTTTAAATCCTCCGGAATATGGTCTAAAAGCTGACCTTTGCAGCCAATAGCCCAATTCTTGTCTACCGCAACAATTGCTTTCATATTATTTTGTCTCCTTATTTAAACAGCTACAGGAATTTTTTTGATCTGCTCACCGCTTTGATATCCTTCCAATACAAAATCATCAACTGTAAAATCATAAAAGTCCTTTTTGTCCTTATTTATGATAAGCTTTGGCGCAGGATAAGGTGTACGTTCTATAAGTTCCTTAACCAAAGGCAAATGCCTATCGTAGATATGAGCATCTGCAATAACATGCACAAATTCTCCTACCTCAAGATCACTGACCTGAGCTAAAATATGGATCAAGACAGCATACTGGCATACGTTCCAATTGTTTGCAACCAAAATATCCTGGGAACGTTGATTGAGTATGGCATTTAATTTCTTCCCTGTCACATTGAATGTCATGCTGTAAGCGCAGGGATATAAATGCATTTCATGAAGATCCTGATGATTATATATATTAGTTATGATTCTCCTGCTATATGGATTGTTTTTTAAATCGTATATAACTCTGTCTACTTGATCAAATTCGCCTTCCGGATATTTATGTTTGATGCCAAGCTGATAGCCATAAGCCTTTCCTATGGAACCCGTTTCATCTGCCCAGCTGTCCCAGATATGGCTGTTAAGTTGATTGATATTATTAGATTTTTTCTGCCAAATCCATAGGAGTTCATCTATGGCGGCTTTTAAGTTTGTCGGCCTTAATGTCAGTATAGGAAACTCTTCTTTCAGGTCATATCTGTTTACGACTCCGAATTTTTTGATAGTATGGGCAGCAGTACCATCTTCCCACTTGGCCCGTACATCTTGACCCTCTGAAGAATAACCGTTTTCCATTATATCCTTACACATATTTATAAAAATATTATCCGCTTTGCTCATATGAATTCTCCTCTTCCATTTATATTAGTGATTAGTGATTAGTGATTAGTGGTTAGTGGTCTCAGGTCTCAGGTCTCAGGCATAGATAAAAGATAAAAGATAAGGGATAAAAGTTAATGAAAGTTTTGCGATGCAAAACTATTAATCAAACAAAGATTTTGCGTAGCAAAATCAACCGTAACTATTATCTTTTATATATTATCTATTATCTTTGTTTCTCCAACACAAGTGTAAGTACTATTGTTTCACTATCGTTCAACTATTGCTCAACTATCGTTTAACGATGCGAAGCATCATTAGTTAGTTGGTGCAAGCTGCGCTGTAACAGAGAATTGTTTAAAAGGAAGAAATCCCAAAAGATACGCACGTACCCGACCCGTATAACGGACACTCAGTATTTCCTCTTTATCTTCTCCTGTTTCCGGGTCCTTATAACGAATTATGGTGTTTTGTGTTTCATCTGCAACAAAAATATCAAAAACACGATAAGTTATTATGTTATATTGCTGAAGTATACCATCGTACTCTTGTGCAACCGAATATTCCACAAAATCCTTGAACATCTTTTCTTCACCTGAAAGATTTTTAACCTCATCAAATATGAAAGACTTTAAGATCAATATAATAACAAGCATGACGGTAACTATAAGCATGCTTTTTTCTCTTGGGTTCATTTTATTCCTCCTGTTGTATATTTTCATCATTTATTATCATATTCAGGGATTTTTCCATAATGGCATTAAGCCTGTCCTCTTTTTTCAGCAAATATAAATAACCTAACAATGCTTCAAAGGCAGTTGCCGATTGGTATTCTTTTATGCTTACATTTTTAGGCAGAGAGGATATCTTTTTATTTCTTGCTCTCCGAACAATGCCTAATTCCTCTTCATCCAATTCCTCTTCTATGGATTTTAATACCCTTGCCTGGCTTGTCGCCCTTACATAATCTACAGATAATTGATGAAGCTTGTTTACTTTATTGTTAGGATTCATCTGTATTACAAACGTCCGTATAAATAATTCGTAAACCACATCTCCGATATATGCCAATACGCTTGAATCCATCTCTCTGGGAACGATTTTATTCATATCTTTCCTCTCAATTTTCCCTGATAATTCTTACTCCCTGAGGAGTGTCCTCAAGGGTAATACCTTTAGCTTTAAGTATATCTCGAATTTCATCCGCACGAGCGAAATCTCTATTCTTTCTCGCCAGTTGTCTCTCATCCACTAATTTTTGCACTTCATCCTCTACTTCTTCAGATTTACTTTTCTGAAGAATACCTAATACTCCTACTAATTCCATAAATAAATCATAGCTGCTTTGAACGAAGGCTCTGGAAGATTTATCTGTCATTGATGAATTTATTTCTCGTACCAGTTCAAATACCGCACTGATGGCATCTGCCGTATTAAGGTCGTCCTCCATGGATTCAATAAATTTATCTTTGTACTGCATAAATTCCTTTATTTTATCTGCTTCCTCCGGCTGAAGCTCTGACTCTTTAGCATTTGAAAGGAAATATTCCATGTTCACCTTTGCATTATTCAACCTGGCTAAAGCATTTTTAGACTGGATCATCAGATCTCTGCTAAAATTAATGGGACTCCTGTAATGGCCGGATATTAAGAAAAACCGAACAACTTCCGGCTCATATTCCTTTAATATATCTCTTACCATAAAAAAGTTGCCTTTAGATTTTGACATTTTTTCATTATCTATATTAATAAACTCATTATGCATCCAATAATTTGCAAAGGGTTTTCCTGTCAATGCTTCGCTTTGAGCAACTTCATTTTCATGATGAGGGAATACAAGATCCTGGCCTCCGGCATGTATATCGATAGTCTCTCCAAGATATTTTGTTGCCATTACAGAGCATTCGATATGCCACCCCGGTCTGCCTTTTCCCCAAGGCGCTTCCCATGCTATCTCGTCCTCTTTTTTCTGAGCCTTCCATAGCGCAAAGTCCATAGGATTCCTTTTCCTGGAATCCACTTCTACTCTGGCTCCTGTATCAAGTTCATTCATATTCTGTCTTGAAAGCTTTCCATAATCCTTAAATTTCTTTGTATCAAAATATACATCTCCGTCTGTTACATAGGCATAGCCTTTTTCAATAAGTCCACTTATAAACTGAATGATGTCTTCCATATTTTCAGTGACCCGCGGATGGACTGTCGCATTTTTTATGTTCAAATCTCCGGCATCCTTAAAATATTCTTTAATATATTTTTCGCTGACTTGAGAGACTGTAAGTTTTTCTTCACGGGCACGATTAATTATTTTGTCATCCACATCCGTAAAATTTTGAACATATTTTACATTATATCCTTTAAATTCAAGATATCTTCTAAGAGTATCAAAGATAACAAACGGCCTTGCATTTCCTATATGGAAATAATTATATACCGTGGGACCACAGACATATATCTTTAATTCATTTTCATCAATTGGCTTAAATTCTTCTTTTTTTCTGGTTATAGTATTATATATTTTCACTATCTTCTTCCTCCTTCATATCAACATTTGCCAATTTATTTTCCAAAAGAACAATACGCCTTCTTAAACATTCTAATTCCGTCATAATAGGGTCCGGAAGGTTTATCTGATCTAAATCGGCTTTTTCCACACGTTCGCCGCCCCTTTTTACCACTCGCCCCGGAACACCGACAACAGTACTGTTAGGAGGCACTTCTTCCAATACTACAGAACCCGCACCAATTTTAGAATTGTCTCCGACTTTAAATGGCCCCAGCACCTTAGCTCCACTGCTGACGACAACATTATTACCTAATGTAGGATGTCTTTTTCCTACATCCTTTCCTGTTCCGCCTAAAGTAACTGCCTGATATATAGTACAATCATTTCCTACTTCAGCCGTTTCTCCAATAACTACAGCCATCCCATGGTCAATAAAGCAGCCCGTTCCTATTTTTGCACCCGGATGGATCTCAATACCTGTAAAGAATCTGGAAAATTGAGATATAATACGTGCCAACAGCTTGAAGCCTTTATTATAAAGCGCATGAGCTACTCTATGGCATATCAAAGCATGCACACCCGGATAACACAGCAATATTTCTATTCTGTTACGTGCTGCCGGGTCTCTTTCCAAAGCGGCATCTATATCTCCTTTTATACTTTTCAGAAAAGACATTAAAATACCTCCCAAAATAATATAAGATAAAAAACCTCCATCTCAAATCAGAGACGAAGGTTTCGCGGTTCCACTCTGCTTAGGCAAAAGCCTCAACTTTAACGCCTTATCGCGGCAAACGGTTAACCCTACTATTTTCGGGCAACTGCTCATAGGTGCATTCGACTAACAACTCTCCAAATCGCTCTCAGCATATTGCGACTTTCTCTGTAAGGAGGATCTTTAGCCTACTCTCCTAATCAACACATTATCGTTATATAGGTCTCGGGTCTCAGGTCTCAGGTCTCGGGAAAGTGATTAGTAATTAGGGATTAGTGTAGGTTTCATGTCTAAAATCTTGGGTCTCGGGTTTAAGGATATGGAAATATGCTATAGCAGATTTCCTCCTTAACTATCATCTTTCATGTGTCATCTGTCAACTAATCAAATGTGGAAATTTGCCTTCGGCAAATTTCTTCCTTATCTTTCAGTTGTCAGTTTTCAGTTTTCAGTTAAATGAAGTTTTCCCTGACATGCTTTATTCTGGCCAGAACTTTCTCCTTGCCTAAAACCTTAAGTATCATGCCCATATCCGGTCCGTGCACTTCACCAGTCAGTACAACACGTAAAGGCATATACAAATCTTTTCCTTTATAGCCCGTTTCCTTTTGTATCTCTTTAAATGTTATTTTACCAAATTCTGCATCAATTGTATCAACTTCTTTGATTTTTTCTTCAAATATATTCAGAAGCTCATGTATGTGTGCCAGTTTCAGTGTTTCTTCTGCTTCTTCATTTACAGGCTTAACATCATCATTAAAGAATATCGCTGCCTCTTCTTTAACTTGGCTTAAATATGATAGTCTGTCTTTTAAAATTGTCATCATATCTTTCAGCCAGTCAAATTTTATTAATGCTTCCTCATCTGTTACATATCCTGCTTCTGTAAAAAACGGTATAGCCAGCCTCGTAAGCTCATCTATATCATATTCTTTAATGAAATGGCTGTTCACCCAGTTTAATTTATCCGTATCAAAAATACCTCCGCTTTTTGAAACGCGTTCTAAAGAAAAGCTTTCTATAAGCTCTTCCATAGTAAATATCTCTTTTTCATCCTCCGGACTCCATCCCACTAAAGCTAAATAGTTTATAAGTCCTTCGGGAAGATACCCTTTGTTTTTAAAATCAGCAGCAGCCACATCACCTTGCCGCTTGCTCAGTTTTTTTCTTTCACTGTTCAAAATATTTGGGAGATGAACAAATACAGGTGCATCCCAGCCAAAAGCTTCGTACAGATATACATGCTTTGGCGTGGAAATAACCCATTCTTCGCCTCTGATAACATGGGTGATACCCATAAGATGGTCATCTACAACTACAGCAAAATGGTAGGTAGGGAAGCCGTCTGCCTTCATCAGAACCTGGTCATCCAGGTCATTGGTATTGACAGTTACTTTTCCTCTTACTCCATCCTCAAACACGATATCTTTATTTTCAGGAAGCTTTAACCGGATAACATATGGCTCTCCTGCTTCCGCCCTTTTTCTTGCTTCGTCTAAAGCTATTCCTCTGCAATAGCCATCATATTTAGGTGTTTCACCCTTTTCCGTCTGTTCTTCACGAACACGCTCCAATCTTTCTTTGGAACAAAAACAAAAATATGCTTCTCCCTTTTCTAAAAGTATATTTATGTATTTTTGATATATATTCAATCTTTCTGATTGTATGTATGGACCGCAATCTCCTTTTTGTACAACTTGACCATTCTCTATGAGAACGCCTTCGTTGTGCTCCACCCCGGCCCATTTCATTATATTCAGCATGTTTTCTATAGCGCCTTCTACATATCTGGTTTGGTCAGTATCTTCAATTCTTAATATATAATCACCGTTATTCTGTTTAGCAAATAAATAATTATACAGTGCTGTTCTTAAGCTCCCTATATGTACAAACCCTGTAGGGCTTGGTGCAAATCTTACTCTGATACCCATGCGGTTTTCCTCCAAATATTTCTTCCGAATATTTATAATTTAGTATTATATATCATACCCCAGCGGTTAGCAATATAAACCCTGCTTATAACTAGGAAATAGGAGCTTAGACCTCCTCCGGACTTCGGACTCCAGACCTGAGAATTTAAGATTTAAGATTTAGAGAAAAGAAAAGAGAGAAGCGAGAGTAAATAAAGATAATAAATAAAAGATAATAGTTACGGTAGATTTTGCTACGCAAAATCTTTGTTTAATTTATAGTTTTGCATCGCAAAACTTTCATAAACTATTATCCCTTATCTTATATCTATTATCTATTTCTGAGACCTGACACCTGAGACCAGAAACCTACGCCGGACGCCAGACTCCGGACTGAGAACCCTAATCACTAATCACTAATTACTAATCACTTTCCTGACGCCTGACACCCGAGACCTGAGACCTCAGTTGACAGTGTAGTTCACATATTTCATAGGGTCTTGGGGCACGTCATTGATAAGTACCTCAAAATGAAGGTGGACTCCCGTAGCGTTACCCGTATCTCCCATTGTGGCAATTTGTTGAGACTTTTCAACAACATCCCCTACTTCAACAAGAATAGTAGCACAATGGGCATATACTGTAGATTTATTATCTCCATGGTCAATAACTACCATCAGACCATAATTGCCCTTCCAACCGGCAAAGGTAACTGTTCCTTTGTCTGCTGCTTTAATGGGAGTTCCTTTATCACTTGCTATATCTATTCCTTCATGTTGTTTTCCCCATCTTCTTCCAAACACGGATGTAACCTTTCCTCTTGTTGGATTATCAAAAAAACCGACTCCCAATGAAGCTGGGAGAGCTTTTGTTCCAATTAATACTATTTGAGTTTTGGGCTCGTAAATAACTGTGGAATCTATAACTTCCTCGGATACTTTTTGGCCATTTTCGCGTACTACTTGCTTACTTATTTCTTTTATACCGAAATTTCCTTTCTGCTTTATGTTTTCCTCTCCTTTGAAGAGGGCCTCCGTTTTTTCATATGCAATCTCATACTGAATTTTTTCACTCTCTACAGCTTTTTCCAAAGTAACAACTGTCAAATACGTTTCAGGAATCATAAGATTGATTGCTTGACCTATTTGTATTTTATCCGGGTCTATAGTTGGATTTGCTGCTGCCAAATCTTCAACAGTTATTTCATATTTTCCCGCTATCGTCCAAAAACTTTCACCTTCTTGAACTACATGTTCTCTCTTTTCCGCCGTTCCGGTCAGTATATAACTTAAAGCATCATCATAGCTGAGAATCTCTTCACTTCTTACATTTATTTCATTTATTTCAACCTCTTCTTTAAACCCGATCTCTAAATATTGCCCGCCTTCTCTAAGATATTTTGCTTTAACTTCTTCCAATAATCCCTGAGCTTTTTCCCTGCTGTTTAATGCGACAATTCGTCTGCCATTGACCATAATTCCCCAGGCCTTTAAAAAGCTGTTCCTCGATTCGGACAAAGCACCTATGACGCTTGATTCATCCAATGGTTTCATTTCTTTTGAAGAAGCTTCTTCAAAAGTAATAACACCTTCTTTGATGGTTACTTCTGTTCCATATTTTAAGCTCAAATCCTTCTCTACAGAGTCCACTATGTCATAAATTATATCTTTATTTTTAACATGACCCATATCTCGTCCGTTAATACTGACTGAAAAAACAGGAAAAGGATTATTTATTAATAAAATTGCAATAAGAAGGACAGAAATCCCTCCTGCGAATAAAAATATTTTTTTTGAGTTTTTAAACCTTAGATTTTTATATATTTTTATTTTTCTTTTCATTTTTTTAAGACTCCAAGATATCGGATCCATCTTATTTAACCTTCCTTTATCTTATAGTACATCATATTCATCTTAACTATGTATTTGGGAATATTTTCTACTATATTTTATGCATATTTTTTGAATTATACTATTTTATTGATGCATGTATCCTTTTTATCATAAACTCTTTGTCATAATCTATCTAAACCTGACACATGTAAAAATTTCCAATAATTTTTTTTATTTTATCCCTAATCGAATTGCACTTGACGGACATGCTTTTCTGCATTCTCCGCATCTGATACATTCCAAGCTGTTTGGATTTTCAAAAGGGCTTACGTCTATTTTGCATATAGACGAGCATTTTCCGCATTTAATGCATTTATGTGTATTTATGTTAAGCCTAAAAATGGATACTTTATTAAAGATAGCATATATTGCTCCCAAAGGACACATAAATTTGCAGAAAAACCGATTTAATTTAACGGACAATATTATGACAAAAATCAGAACAGCTATTTTCCATGTAAAAAGCGCTCCCGCAGCCGACCTGATAGATTCGTTGACAATGATAAGAGGGATGCCTGCCTCCAATGTGCCTGCTGGGCATATCCATTTGCAAAAAGCAGGATAACCTATCCCCCATGTATTTATTACAAAGATAGGGATATAAATAACAAATATTAATAAAATAAGATATTTAAAATATTTTAAAAAATGTAATTGTCTTGGGAAATGTATTTTTCTTACCGGAATCTTATACAGCACCTCTTGAATAAGACCAAAAGGACATAACCATCCGCAAACAAATCGTCCTAATAATGTGCCTATGATCAAAAAGAATCCTATGAGATAATATGACACAAAAAAACCGGCACTGTTGGCTACTGCCTGAAATGCTCCTATAGGACATGATCCCAGAGAACCGGGGCATGAATAACAATTCAGCCCTGGTACACAAAATACTTTTGATTTTCCTTTGTATACAGTTCCTTCTAAAAATCCTTTAAAATAGCTGTTGGTAGTGACTGCCGCCGTAATTTGAACAATTCTTCTTTTTAACATTATCCGGCTATCCAATCCCTATACATTCCAAGCAAATGTTTATAGCCTTTATCATTACTTCATAGGCTTCTTGCCTATAAATGCCTGCGACTAACAATAATACCCCTACCAACAGAAAAAGAAACTGATAATACCCTCGTTTCATATTGCCCCCACATTTTTTATTAGTTCGTCTGCCAAAACAGCTTCATGCTCGATCTAAAGTGAGAATAAAGCTAATGCAAACTAATTAAAGATTATACCCCCTATTATACTATAGGAAAATAAATGAGGAAATTTCATAATTCAAATTTCCTCAAAAGCCTCGCTTCTTTCTATAGAACGTCCCTTGGTTTCTATCTGTTCTTTGTAAAGAAGGTATGATATTGCCATTGCTGTTTTTTCCGCCATCTGATAAACCATGCCCAGGGAAGCACTTTGAAGCATAATAAGCGGTGCAAATCCCGATAAGGCTACTACCCCTGAAATAGCTATATCTCCGACAGGAGGCAGATTTTTTCCCACACCGCTTCCCGGCTGAATCGCTCCATACTTTAGTCCTATACATCCCACATAATCAGATAGCCCGACAGAAGAATCAATTGCTAATACAAGGGTGTCCTCCTGTCGTATTTTATAAATAGTTTTTTCTAAAGTTAATGCATGTACTGGCTCATAAATAGTACCGTATAAATCAAAGCTGTAAATTGTATATTTGGATAAAATATGTCCGACTAAGGGACCATAGCTGTCACCGGTAGAACGGTCCGTTCCTATGCAGATAACTGCTATCCTTTCATATGACTTATTAATTCTCTTCACCATAGTATGTATAACATGATTCATCTCGTATTGAGCTGTTTTATCTTTAGTATTTATATATATTGAATTATTATATAATTTCATAAAATCACTCCTCACATTAATATACTCAGACAAGAGGAGTTTTATTTATTGAACATTGTCATTTTTAATTTAAATTAGATAAGATACGTTGAAATTATTTTACAAATGTGGTATTATCCATTCAATTTCAATTAGGCATGGGAGGGGAAAAAATGAGCTTTGAATATATTAGAAAATTACCTACACCTGAAGAAATGAAAGATTTTTTTCCGTTAAATAAAGAATTGGTACTTAATAAAGCACGTATTGACAAGGAATTACGTGATATCTTTGAAGGCAAAAGCAATCGGTTTTTGATTATAATAGGTCCTTGTTCTGCAGATGATGAAGACGCTGTTGTTGACTATACAGTCCGTCTCTCAAAGATACAAGAAAAGGTAAAGGATAAATTATTGCTCATTCCCAGAGTTTATACCAATAAACCTCGAACGACCGGCGAAGGATATAAAGGAATGATGCATCAGCCCGACCCCAATGAGCAGCCAAATATCTCGAAAGGTATACAGGCATTACGAAAGCTTCACATACGTGTAATGAATGAATCGGGATTGACAGCAGCAGATGAAATGTTATATCCGACTAATTATCCTTATGTGGAAGACCTTTTGAGCTATATAGCCGTAGGCGCTCGATCCGTTGAAAATCAGGCTCATCGTCTGACTGTAAGCGGAATGGACGTTCCGGTTGGGATGAAAAATCCTACCAGCGGAGATTTGAAGGTAATGCTCAATTCAATAAAAGCAGGTCAGCTTCCCCATACATTTATATATAACGGATATGAAGTTAAAACCTCAGGCAATCCGCTGGTCCACGCAATTCTTAGAGGGGCAGTCAATCAATACGGAAGAAATATTCCTAATTACCATTATGAAGACTTAATATACGTGTCCAAGATATATCCGGAGATAGGTCTGCTTAATCCTGCCCTTATCGTTGATACCAACCATGCAAATTCAAAGAAAAAATTTGAAGAACAACCGCGTATAGCTATGGAAGTATTAAGAAGTATGAAATATTCAGATGTCATAAGAAAAATCGTAAAAGGCTTATTGATAGAAAGCTATATTGAAGACGGAAGGCAGGATACACCCGGCCAGGTATATGGCAAATCCATAACCGACGCCTGCTTAGGGTGGGAAAAAACTGAAAGACTGATTTATAATATAGCCAATGAAATCTAACTAATAACTAAGAACTAAGAGTTAAGGATGAAATTTGCTTAATTAAAGCAAATTTCTTTCATTTAATCATAAATCAATAACAATTGTTAAACTATTGTTCAACTACCGTTCAACAAAAGAATTTACGGGATATGTAAATTCTTTTTATTTTTTTGTTGACGAATATCGGGGTGAGGAATAAAATATAATTGAACATATGAATACTTGTTCATATATACAATTAATAGATTGAGAGGATCATATTATGTCAAATGTACATGATTCAGACAGATGTGACTGTAATGTCATTCATGAAGATGTTGTTTTAAATGTAAAAGCAAAAATGCCTGAAGAAGAAAAGCTTTATGATTTAGCAGAGCTATTTAAAGTTTTTGGTGATACCACAAGAGTAAAGATACTTTATGCTTTATTCTCTTCTGAAATGTGCGTATGCGATATTGCGGCACTATTAAATATGACGCAATCTGCCGTATCACATCAGCTTAGAATTCTAAAGCAATCCCGTCTGGTAAAAAACAGACGCGACGGAAAAGTTATATATTATTCATTGGACGACAATCATATCCAGCAAATATTCAATCAAGGCTTAGATCATATAAACGAATAATAAACAGAAAGAGGTAATAATAATGTCCAGCCTGACATATACAAAAAAAATATTTATCCTGCAGGGCTTGCACTGTGCCAGCTGCGCAAATAAAATAGAAAATCAGTTAAATGCTTTAGCAGAAATTGAATCTGCAACTTTGGATTTTGCAACAGGCAAATTATATGTGAATGTATTGAGCGAAGAATCATCAGAAATAAACAGCAAAATCAAAAATATTGCTTCTCAAATAGAATCCGGTGTCACTGTCACCAATGAAAATGAGCAAAAAGATCAGCATGACCATCTTCATAATCTTGATAAAATGAAGCTCTTCCAAATCGGAACAGGCGCGATTCTTTTTATTGCAGCTTTAATCTTGCCTTTTACTCATTTGATAGATTTAGCCATTCTGTTGATTGCTTATATCATTATTGGCGGAGATATCCTTCTTCTCGCTATAAAAAATATTTTACGAGGGCAGATATTTGATGAGAACTTTCTAATGACAGTTGCAAGTATCGGCGCTTTTGCTATTGGAGAAGCTCCGGAAGCAGTAGCAGTTATGCTGTTTTATCAGACAGGGGAAATGTTTCAGGACATGGCTGTTCGTCATTCGAGAAGATCGATTTCCGATCTGATGGATATCCGTCCGGACTTTGCTCATCTTAAACAAGGCTCGGATACCGTAAAAGTGTCTCCCGAACAAATAAAAGCTGGTGACATTATAATCATAAAGCCGGGAGAACGTGTGCCTTTAGATGGCAAAATCATTAACGGAACTTCCGCATTGGATACCTCAGCGCTAACAGGAGAATCCGTTCCAAGAGATGTCGGATTAAATGATGAAGTATTGTCCGGCTCCATCAATATCCATGGTGTTCTTACAGTAGAGGTTACCAAAATATTTAAAGAGTCTACCGTTTCAAAAATTTTAGACTTGGTGGAAAATGCCAGCGCGAATAAATCTCCTACGGAAAACTTCATTACAAAATTTGCAAGATACTATACAC
>JAAYPU010000310.1 GCA_012519645.1 Clostridiales bacterium
ATTATTAAAATAATATTTATATTGATTTTGCTCCCTCTCAATTGGGAGTCGGAGTCGATGACTCAAACCATACAATCTTAGAAAAATTAAAAACACATCTAAGAACAACACCTGTAACAGTTCAATACAGACTTTTAAATAAATCTGTTAAAACAGTTGATTTAAGCGACAATCACGTTTATTCATATAAAGGTACGACTCACTACGATTGTTCTAGCGCCGAGGGTTCTTTAGTTCCGACGTTATCTGTTAAAGTGCCAACTGATGTTCAAGCAACAATCGCACAACAGCGTGAGACAATCCAAACTTTAAATAGTGAGAATGAGAGGTTAAATCAGATTCAAGAGGCGCTAAAGGCTTCAATGCTTGACTCTCAAGTTCAGCTAATGAATCTTAGTTGGAACACTGATTTTGAAGTATTCACATTGCGAGAAAGTATCGCCCCTAAAGATTTCCTGTTGGATTCGAGAACAGGGTCTAACATTGACAAATTTAGTCAAGCCAAGTTTATTATTGAAAATGATTGCCCGGATTTAGAAAAATTAAATTCTCAAATAGAATACTATTTTAGCAAAGATGTTTTTTCGCAAGAACAGTTCGAGGAACTTACAGATTTAATAAGCATAGTTAAGGGGGGAAATGGTTGTGAATATTAAGTCAATTAATGTAACAACATCAAAATCTAATGAAGAAGTTATGCCAAAACTGGGAAACTATCTCTACGCAGCTAAAACACTAACTCTTGCCGTAAGTCAAGATACAAATATTTTCATCAATGGTTCTGTAGAGCCTGTGCTTGTGAAGTCTAAGTACGGTCTAAGCATACCTGTTGATATGAAGATGACAATAGGGTCGATTATTGTAGAAAGTGAAAACACTGAAGTTTATGCAGTTTTTGCATACTAAGGAGGGAGAAATATGAGCTTTTTTAACCCAGGTAATACAGTTGGAGAGGAAATAGCTGGTCCTCAGGGTCCTAAAGGTGACAAGGGTGATACTGGTCCTGTCGGTCCTCAGGGTCCTAAAGGTGAGCGAGGTGAAATCGGTCCTCAAGGTCCAAGGGGTCCAAAAGCCATTCATGTGGGAATTAACGCCCCTACAGACGAGGATATAGAGATTTGGTTCGACACTGACGACACTGAAAGCGACATTGCTATTGCAGAAAAAATACAAGAACTTGAAAATCGTATTTCTATTTTAGAAGGGTAATTTTATCGAAAACACCCAGAGTCTTTTCATTTTGAGATACGGTCAATAAGGGCGGAAGGAAATCTCTTCTTTTAGACCAAAAAAAAGACACTCTTGCTTGAGTGTCTTTTTTTTATTCCCATGAAATTGGGGCATATTCAGTTCGACTATCTGTTTTTACTTTTGCTTTTTCTTTTGGATTACAAGCATGTTCTCCTAAGCAAATAGCATCAGCTATATCCTGAATAACTTTTACATTATATTTATTTTGAATATAAAGCTGAGCACTTCTCTTCTGTTCTTGTCGATGACTTCCAACAATTCCGCAAGTAGATTTCCAAGCAGAAGAATGATAAATCTCAACAGGTATTCCTTTTTCAACACACAATTCATGAAGAACTGCTTGAAGTCCAGCGAGTTTCTTAAAAGTATCTACATTAATTATGTTTCCCTCTCCATATACTTTTTGCTGTGTCTCTTTGTCTATTTGCATTTGAATATCTTCGAGAATAACTTTTTCGATGTTGTTTTCATTAATAAATTCATCGAGCCACAAGCGTAATTTAGATATACGATATATAAAATCATCATCATCAAAAACAACTTTTCCATACTCGACTAACTCCTTATTATCAAAGATAGCCCATCCTGAAGTGGATGAGGCTTGGTCTATCGCTAATATTTTCATTTTATTTCACTCCAGTGTGTCCAAAACCACCAGCACCACGAGCTGTTTCATCAAGCTCATCTACTAAGTTGAATTGTGCTTGGAAGTATGGCAAGATAATTCCCTGAGCTATACGATAACCTTTATCAATAGTGAAAGTATCATTGCTAGTATTTGTAATAATCACACCAACTTCTCCTCGATAATCAGCATCTACTGTTCCAGGAGAATTAGCAATTCGAATTCCAGTTTTGGCAGATACTCCTGAGCGAGGAACTACTGCCAAGTAATAACCAACAGGAACTGCTACTGCTAAACCAGTTTTTACAATAACTGTTTTACCTGGGTCAACAACATAATCATCAATAGAATAAAAATCAAACCCGGCAGCACCTTCTGTACCATAAGTAGGAATTACTGCATCTTCATGTAATTTTTTAATATCAATTTTAATTGTATTCATATTAGATTACCTCCGAAAATTTAGGAGCATTTTCTTTGTTATACTCCATTTTGAATTTTACTACATAATATTGGTC
>JAAYPU010000311.1 GCA_012519645.1 Clostridiales bacterium
AAGAGTTGCAATTTTCTCAAAGCATTATTGATATTCAATAAAGGAGATTATTAAAAATATCATTTATATTATAGAATTTTCTCATATAATATAAAATCAGGAAAATACTATGTATGCAATGATTATGTATAGGTTTTTTATTGTAAAACATTAGAAAAAATGATACCATAAGAAATATTTAAGATATATTTAGAGGTTAGAGGTTAGAGGTTAGAGGTTAGAGGTAGGGTCAACTGAAAACTGAAAAATAAGGAAGAACTTTCATCTTTCATTTTTTATCTGTCATCATTCCGGCGAATACTGTTCGCCCTAAACGATATACGATACACGATACGCGATTTTTTGGGAGGAAATATAATGAGTAAGCCTATAGTAGCTGTGGTTGGACGACCCAATGTAGGTAAATCTACATTTTTTAATAAGATAGTCGGAAGGCGTATTTCTATTGTTGAAGATACGCCAGGTGTTACACGGGACAGAATTTACGCTGAGGCTGAGTGGAATGGGGTTTCTTTTGTTTTGATAGATACTGGTGGTATAGAACCTAATACCAATGATATCATTTTGTCGCAAATGCGCAATCAAGCGCAAATAGCAATGGAAACTGCTGATGTAATACTTTTTATGACAGATGGCCGCGAGGGAATTACTTCCGCTGACAGTGAAGTAGCTTCTATGCTTATGAAAACAGGAAAAGATGTAATTCTTGTAGTTAACAAAATAGATGGCAGGGATTTGCCGGATAATTATTATGATTTTTTCGAGTTGGGATTAGGAGAACCTATTCCGATATCTTCTGTAAATATGTTAGGTCTAGGTGATCTATTGGATGAAATCGTGAATCGTTTTCCAAAAGGAAAAGACCTTTCTGAGGATGATGATGCAGTTAAGATTGCAATTATAGGTAAGCCTAATGTAGGGAAATCTTCACTGATAAATGCAATTTTAGGGGAAGAGAGAGTTATAGTCAGTAATATTGCAGGAACGACGAGGGATTCTATTGATACACCATTTACACAGGGTGATGACAAATATATATTTATAGATACGGCAGGAATCAGAAGAAAAAGCAAAATATCTGAAAATATTGAAAGGTACAGTGTTTTAAGAGCTGTCAGTGCCATTGAAAGGTCGGATGTCTGCCTGTTGATGCTGGATGCGGAGGACGGTGTTACTGAGCAGGATAAAAAAATAGCCGGTATTGCACATGAGGCTGGTAAAGGTGTAATTATTGTTGTTAATAAATGGGATTTGATCGAGAAAGAAACGAATACCTTAAATGAATTTACAAAAGAAATCAGAAATGAATTATCTTTCATGCTATATGCACCTGTACTTTTTATATCCGTACATACAAGACAAAGATTAGACAGAGTTATACCGTTGATCAAGCATGTTGCAAATCAATGTGCAATGCGTATTCCTACGGGGCAGCTGAATGATCTCATTTCCGATGCGATCATGATGAACCAGCCGCCTTCAGATAAAGGAAAGAAGCTCAAAATATATTATGCGTCTCAGGTAGGAGTGAAACCGCCTCTCTTTGCTTTCTTTGTTAACAGCAGAGAGTTGACGCATTTCTCTTATTCGAGATATTTAGAAAACAAGATTCGTGAAGGTTTTGGGTTTGAAGGAACTTCAATTAAAATGGTTTATAGAGAAAAGGGGGAAAAAGATGCTTATTGATGCAATAGTTGTTATTATAAGCTATTTCATAGGTAATATATCTTCTTCGATATTGATAGGAAGATTGGTCGGAGGAATTGATATACGTCAACATGGCAGCGGAAATGCGGGGGCAACAAATGTACTTAGAACCTTAGGTAAAAAAGCCGCGGCAGCTACTCTTGCAGGGGATGTGCTTAAAGGTGTCATAGCAGTCCTGATAGGGAAGTATTTCGGAGGAGAAAATTTGGCTATGGCATGTGGATTTGTAGCCTTTATTGGGCACATATGGCCTGTTTTGTTTGGATTCAGAGGCGGTAAAGGTATAGCAACCGGCATCGGTGTCATTCTGACGACAGCACCTTTTATTGGTCTCATTTGTTTGGTATTAGGCATAGCAGTAATAATTTTTAGCAGATATGTTTCTTTGGGTTCGCTAGTTGCAGCGTGTGCGTTACCCGTAACTGCCTATTTCTTACTGAATGAAAAGTATGCAATATGGGGACTCGCATTGGCGATAATCGCCATATACAAGCATAGAAGCAATATCCAAAGACTGTTAAAGGGAGAAGAAAACAAACTGAGCTTTAGTAAATAAGGTTCATATGTATTGCTCGTTACGTATCGCACTTGAGAAAAATTGGATGGAGTCTTTCATAAAAAACCTAACGCTCTTATTCGGCATCCATGCCTCAGGCGAGCTTATCTAACGTCCTGTTAAATATACGGTTTTTTAATTTATCCTCTATCTCAATTTTTAATTCAATTACTCAAAGTAACTTTCAATACATATTTCATCTTTCGTTCTAATAAGAGGTAGAAATTTGCTTATGCAAATTTCCTCATAAACTCTTAATTCTCAATTCTTAATTCTTAATTTATTACCGGGGGTGTTTATATGAAACCATCTATTTCAGTATTGGGCGCAGGAAGCTGGGGCACAGCATTGGTAATTACATTAGCACAGAAAGGATATAACATTCGTATATGGGATTTGAATGAAGAGCATTTAAGAAGCATGGATGAGCATAGAGAGAACAAAAAATATCTTAGTGGTGTAAAGCTTCCCGATAACATAAAAATTGAGTTTAGTGTAGAGAATGTTATTTATGAACCGGATATCATCGTTCTTTCTGTTCCTTCGCAAGGGGTACGGAATGCTTTGAATAAAATCAGGTCTTTAGTACCTAAAGGATGTATTATTGTTAATACGGGAAAAGGAATTGAAAAAGAAAGTCTTATGACGATTTCTCAACTAGTTAAGGAAGAGTTGCCTGACAATCCGTTTGTTGTTCTTTCCGGCCCGTCTCATGCTGAAGAAGTGAGTAAGGGAATGCCTACAACACTGGTGTCTGCTTCCGACAGCAAAGAAGCGGCAGAATACATACAAGATCTGTTTATGTCTTCTGTATTAAGAGTTTATACGAATCCTGACGTTATAGGTGTAGAATTGGGAGGTGCCTTAAAGAATATTATTGCACTTGCAGCAGGCATTTCAGATGGACTTGGTTTCGGAGATAATGCAAAAGCTGCTCTTATAACACGAGGTATTGTTGAGATATCAAGATTAGGTGTGGCAATGGGAGCCTGCCCCAGTACCTTTTCAGGGTTATCCGGTAT
>JAAYPU010000026.1 GCA_012519645.1 Clostridiales bacterium
AGTCAACAGGTCGCAACCCGTTTGGTTTCTTTGGTGGTGTTAACGTAATATCGATGATTCGTGATGGTAAAATTCGAGCCCAGGGACCTTTTGCACATGCTATTCTTGCAGGGACTGCTGGTGCATCTATTCTTCCCTACATGATCTCCTTATGGTTTGAAAAAAAAAAGCTGATGTCTTATCTGGGTATTGGCTCTGCGCTTATTATTGTCTATTCAAGTGGATCAAGCGGTCCTATAATGACTTTCGGCTTCGGTATGATTGCAATGCTGTGTTGGTATTGCAGAGGATACCTGGCTCAGATTCGCATGATGATTTTCGTTACATTGATAGTTTTAGAAATTGTCATGGAATCTCATGTATGGTATTTGATTGCTAGAATTGATCTCACTGGTAGCAGTACTGGTTATCATAGGGCACAATTAATAACAAGTGCTATAGAACATTTGAATGAATGGTGGCTGGTCGGTACTACATATACCAGACATTGGATGGCAACAGGAGTGTCCTGGAGTAATGATCATACCGATATAACGAATCATTATTTACTAACAGGAGTAAACGGCGGTTTGCCTTCAATGTTGCTTTTTATAAGTTTAATTGTGATTGGCTTTAAAAACATTGGTTCCGCTTTAAAAAGATGCAACTCTATAAGTACGCAGGTTCAAATATGGGCAATTGGAGCATCTTTGTTTTCTCATACGGCCACATTTATTTCGATAGCTTATTTTGATCAAACTATCATTTTTTTTTATTTGACTCTGGCTTTAGCTTCATCGTGTAATAACTTTCAATTCTCAAATTCAATTGTCCCAAACCTTTATGATAAAAACACTGTTTGAATATTTTATTAACAATTTTTCATTAACTTTATTTAGTGCTATGGGAGAATTTTAAGTTGAAGGTAACTGGAAAAGGTAATCAACTTCTTTTTGCAATTTCTGGAGCAGAACCTTCTAACGGTAATCGTGGTTTAGGAGCGTTAGCATTTGGAGCCTTGGAAGCACTGTATACAGCATATCCAGATGCACAAACGATATTTATAGACTATTATAAAGACGAACCCGTTTTGGAGTATGAGCACAAAGGAGTAGTAAAAAGAATTGAAAGAATCGGATTAAGATTTTCTTGGAAAATTTTTCTGCCTGCTAATATAACCGTTCTTATTTTGGGAGCACTTATTCTCAGAATAATTCCGAATAAAAACATCAGGAAAACTATTTACACATTACTACCCAAACTGGAGAAGATATCTAAAGTTGATACAGCATACGTCATTTCCGGAGGTGACAGTTTTAGTGATATATATGGCTTTAGTCAATATATATATGTAGCACTTCCTCAAATTTTGTTTTTGTTGATGAAAATACCATTGGTTCAACTACCTCAAACATACGGTCCATATAAGAATATTATTTGCCGTTTTATAGCTAAACAAATCCTTTCTGCCTCTCAAGATATCTACTCCAGAGATGAAGAAAGTCTGAAGTTGATAGAATCAATAATAGGAAACAGTATTAAAAAAAGGAAACATAAGCTCAGCTATGATGTGGGTTTTTTGCTGGAACCCAAAGAGTTTGATTTTTCTGAAGTTCCGCTGTCTTTAGATTTGAAAAGCGGAAAAGAAATTATTGGGGTTAATATAAGCGGTCTGTTATTAATGGGAGGCTATACGAGAAAGAATCAGTTCAACCTATGCATAAATTATGGTGATCTTTGTCACAAAATAATAAATCATTTTTTAAGTATGAAATGTAGCATTCTTCTTATTCCGCATGTTTTGGACAATAGCCTTGAAAATGATATCTATGCTTGCGAACATATATATTGTAAATATAAGGATAATCATGATGTGTTCTGTGGTTTTGGTAATTTAGATTCTCGGGAGGTTAAAGGTTTAATTGGAAAGTGTTCTTTTTTTATCGGGGCAAGAATGCATGCGTGTATAGGTGCAATTTCTCAGTGTATTCCCACTGTTTCGCTTGCTTATAGCCGAAAATTCGCAGGAGTTTTTAAAACTATAGGAATCGAAAACTGTGTAATTGATCTCAGAACAACCAGTTTACAGGATGCCGTTACTGAAATCGGAAATCTTTATAATAGCAGAGATGAAATTATTAAACACTTAAATCGGATCATGCCAGGTGTTAAGCAATCGATACAAAACATTTTTATTCAAAAAAACGATCCAATTAATTAAATGCGGAAAATCAAATGGCTAAGATCTGTTCTTGAAATTAAAACAAGATGAAAAATTATTATTAAGGTAAAAAATATGCATTTCCCATTTGGTATTACTTTCATGTTGCCTATGATGAGCAGGGCTGGCGGACCCAGGGTCACAGTTGAAATGGCCAACCAATTGCTGATGCGTGGTTATAATGTAAATATTGCTTGTCAAAAAGTGAAATTTACTTTGAAATCTGCCCTTAACCTACTGTATCTTTCTGCTACTGGTAAACACTATCATCACTGGGGCCATTCATTTTTAAAAAAAGTAGTCTATTACAATAACCTGGCTGAAGCACAATTTCCTGAAAATGAAATTGTAATTGCAGTAGGATCTAAAACTTCAAATCTGATAAAATCAATTAGTGGTAATTTCATTAAAGTCCGCTTTTGCCATGGTTTCGATTCTTCAAACGAAGAGTATACTAAAAATGTATGGTCTGGAGATATAGATACTATTGCAGTTTCTCAGACGTTAGTACCAAGGCTAGAAGAGTACAGCCAAAAAAAAGTTATGGCTGTAGTTCCTAATGGTATACGAAAAGATCAGTACTTTACGGAAGATCTGATCAGGGACGGGATAGGCATGATCTATGAAACACATCCTAACAAAGCACCAGAACATAGAGAAGAATTGATAAAGATGATTTTGACCAAATGGCCAGAAGTTCCATTGTATATCTTTGGTGCATGCAGGCGTCCTTCTTTTATTCCTAGAAAATATTATTGGCAGTTCCCAAGCATTAATAAATCAAGAGAATTATATAAT
>JAAYPU010000004.1 GCA_012519645.1 Clostridiales bacterium
GGCGGTTTAACCTATGAAAGCTCAAAATTCGGAGTCATTAAAGCACTGCAGCTTTCGGCAGTGTTTAAGCCAATCAGTGTGCCTGCAGACGAAATGATAATCAGTGATACAATAACCATAAATACAGTAAATCTGAATTTATTTGCTATTCTTATTCTCTTCCTCTTCATACCTCTATCTCCTTCTCGAACATCTGTTCTAATGTAATTGTAGCAGAACATCTGTTCTTTGTAAAGCATTTTCAGAACATTTGTTCGAAAAATCATTAAAAAAAACTTTGCACACGCTAAATGCAAAGTTTTTTATATTCTTTTCAATAGAATTTTTCTCTTTTATTATTTAATGCTTACAAGAGAGTTTATCGATAACACTATAGTTATTATGCCGGAGATTAAATTTGTGTATATAATAATATTTGATATTTTCATATTAAATTTGTCTTTACGGTTAACAATAACCTTATGCACAAGAAACGGAATCATTCCCCCTATTCCAATAACTATTCCCAGAATTAAGCCTATTGGTGTAAGTTTTTTTATTTCAACCACACCATAAAAAAGCAATAGTATTATTGGAATATGTAATATTAGGAAACCTGAAATTTTTACCGGCAATCTAAGGATTTCCCATTCTTTTTCATAGGAAGATTCTATTTCATGCAGAATAAGTAACGTGGCATTTAAAATAAAAAATAGAGTGATCGGCCTCATGTAAGCTCCTTTAAAAAAAATAAAATGGTTTAAATCAAATGTTCATCCGATTTTATATTCTTATATCCTGTCATAAGGGGTTCAGTTTTGAGACAGCCTTTATCCATCATTGTCTGCAGTGCTTTAATGACTCCGAATTTTGAGCTTTCATAGGTTAAACCGCCCTGAAAGTAGACAATATACGGTTCTCTGATAGGTGCGTCAGCACTTAGTTCTATGGATGAGCCTTGCACAAAAGCGCCTGCGGCCATGATTACCTGGTCTTCATATCCCGGCATATCCCACGGTACCGGATTAACATGCGCGTCCACAGGAGCTGCGGCCTGTATTCCTTCACAAAAGGCAATTACAGCTTCAGGAGAGCCAAGCTTTACAGATTGTATTATATCACTTCTGTCATCATCATACTTGGGACAGACTTCATATCCAAGGTTTTCAAATACCTTAGAGCAAAGTATGGCACCTTTCAATGCGCCGTTTACTGTTTTTGGAGCAATAAACAAGCCTTGAAACATATTTCTTGTCTGCCCGAATGTCAGTCCGCACTCCTTTCCGATACCTTGTGAAGTCATTCGATAGGAAATTTGTTTAATGAGTTCTTCCCTTCCGGCAATATATCCTCCTGTTAAAGCAAGTCCGCCGCCGGGGTTTTTTATAAGTGAGCCTGCCATAACATCCACACCTGCTTCTGTTGGCTCTTTGTAGTCCAAAAACTCTCCATAACAGTTGTCTGCCATACAGATGATGTTAGGATTTATACTTTTAACAAATTTCACCCATTCCGCTATTTCATTTATAGTAATAGCGTTGCGCCATGCGTAGCCTGTTGCGCGCTGTAAGCATACCATACGTGTTTTGTCTGTAATGGCTTGTCTGAGTCCTTCAAAATCTATTTTCCCGGAATCTGTTAATTCAACTTGTTTATAATGTATACCGAATTCTTTGAGAGATCCGTTGTTTTCCCCACGGATACCAATAACCTCTTCCAGGGTATCGTATGGTCTTCCTGTTGCATATATCATTTCATCTCCGGGACGAAGAATACCTGTCAAGGTAAGCGTTAATGCATGAGTGCCATTAACGATGGTTGGCCTTACGATAGCATCCTCGGTGCAAAATAGCTCAGCATAAACCTTTTCGAGTGTTTCTCTTCCGATGTCATTATAACCATATCCCGTATTCCAGTTAAAATGTATGTCGCTGAGCCTGCATCTGTGAAAAACATCCAATACCTTATATTGATTGTATTCCATAATATCGTCTAATTTTGCGTATACATCATTTAATTGACTTTCCGCTTCGTCTATCCATTTGATAATACTTTCATTGATTTTAAAATGATTCTTTAATAATTCGGCTGTATTCATTGCCATTAATATTTCCTCCCAATATACAATAGTTGAACGATAGTTAAACAATAGTGGAGCGATAGTTGAACGATAGTGTAACAATAGTTGAGCGATAGTTAAGCAGTAGTTAAACAATAGTGGAACGATAGTTAATCAGTAGTTAAACAGTAGTTAAGCGATGGTTTAACAGTTGCTTAAAGTCTAAATCAATTCATTAGAGACCGTTTTTTTTGATAAAATCAATCGGCATGGATGTTTTTGAATTTATTTCTTCTATAGTCATCCCATTATTATATAAGCGTATTACTACACTTTGCATGGATTCTCCTATTTCTATTATATGAAAATCAAAATCATAAAAGCGCATGGCTCGTTGTCCCCATGGGTGTTCTGTTATCTCATGAATAAATTCTATGCCATTTTTTTTAAGAGTATTGAATATGCGATCTAAATTTTCTTCTTCAAAATACAGTTCAAAGTTATTTGTTTTTTTAATAACATCCTGATTTCCTATAAGTTTTTTAAAGTGGGACTCTAAATGAATTGAGAAACCGCCTTCAAATTCAATATTTTCTCCGAAATCATACTTAACTTTTTGGTTCAAAATGTTCTCATAAAAATTTCTTGATTTATCAATATCTTTTACTACAATCAAGGGACAAACAAATTGCATTGTATCACTCCAATCATAGAAAAGATTTTGCCTGAGCAAAACCAACAATAATTCTTAATTCATAATTTTTTTAATTCTTAATTTTGAAAAGTAAATATGAACTATATTTACTTTTCAAATTCGTCCAGCCATTCGAAATTTTTTATCAGCTCACGTTTTGCATTTTTCTTATGGGCAGCATATAACTGTGTAGTTGTAATGTTTTCATGGTCTAAAAGATTCTGAACATCATAAATTGAATTCCCCTGTTCTATAAGCGATGTCGCCGCGGTTGCTCTCAGCTTATGAGGGCTGTATCCCATGTCTCGGACAGTCCCCATGGCTATTGAGGTATATTTTTTAACCAATTCCCGAATGGCTCTTTCTGTCATCCTGGTGTTCTGAAGTGAAAGAAACAGCGCATCATTGCTTTCCTGCGGCAGATGGTCTTCGGATGGCCTCTCGGAATTAATATAGTCGTTAATAACCTTTTCAACAGATTTATTTAAAGGCAATATAGCTTCTTTTCCACGTTTTCTGAAAATCTTAAATTCTCCCCGCACAAAATTAAAAGATGAGATATTTAGCTGCTGCAGCTCATATAGTCGTAATCCATAGGTTACAAATAATATTATAATGGCCTTGTCTCTCAATTTTGTCTTTTCCCAATATTCTCTTTCTTTTTCTGTCAGCCCTTGCCCGGTTGATACCGCGTCAATCATTCTCTTTACTTCATAATCATCGAGCCTTTTTATTTCTCTGGAACCTGTCTTGGGAAGCTTTATAGGGTTAAAACCATCGGTAATATTTTTTTCGATAAGCTTGTCCCTATATAGATATTTGAAAAGTACGGAAAGCGAAGACTGCTTTCTTGCTAAAGATCTGTTATTATTTTCATATACATAAACCACATTTCCCTTTTCGACACTATATCTGCTGCAATAATCCCCAATGAAGCGATTGATATCTTTTGCATCGATTTTATTAAAATCCTGTATTGTAATATCTTTAATTTCATTGGCTGAAGAAATGTTTGTTTCTTTTATGAGATAGTCACAAAAAAAACGTATATCGGAAAGATAAGAAAATCTTGTCATTGGCAGAACATTGTTTTTAAGATATATAAAGAAGTCTCTCATAAAAAAAGGAAGTTCTTTTTCTATTCTTAAACAATTTTCAATAATTTCATTTTCCTTTTTCACTATATTATCGGGTTTGTCTGACTTATTATGTATCCTAATTTCTTTTCTTATCACGACGATTCTTCCCTTCAATCGAAAAACTAATTATTCTTCATCATCATCTTTAATTATATCAGGATTAAAGAATACATTTTTAGATGGGATGATGGTTGAAACTGCATGTTTATAAATCATGTGCTGTTTATTATCGCCTTCTAAAATCATAATATAGTTGTCAAATCCTTTTACAAGACCTTTTATTTGAAATCCATTGATCAAAAAGACAGTTATAGTAGTCTTTTCTTTTCTGACCTGATTTAAAAAAGCATCTTGTAAATTAAAATTACTTTTCAAAATAATCCCCTCCCAAATAAGATGGATAAATTTTACATAAATTTATAATTTTGAATTTATATATATCAGTATATCATTAACGACGTCTTCTTTTAAAGTATATTCGGATAAATTTTTCCAATAAATATTTTTATATCTTTTGAACCATGTAAGCTGCCGCTTTGCATATCTGCGAGTGTTTCTTTTAATCAGCCAAACAGCATGATCCAAATCATATTCTCCGTTTAAAAAGCCTATAAGTTCTTTATAACCTATTCCTTTCATTGAAATGTTATCATAAGTCAGACCTGATGCTAATAAGTCTTTTACTTCCTGCAGCAGACCTGCCTCCATTATCATATCAACACGCTTGTTGATTCGGTCATAAAGCTCTTCTCTCTCCCGTGTAAGCCCTACAAGTATATAATTATAATCATGGTTTTCAACAAAAGATTCTTCAAAGTCCTTAATTATTTCTCCTGTCTGATAAAACACCTCCAAAGCCCTAATCATTTTTTTAGTGTTATTGGGGTGTATTCTTTCAGCTAAAGCAGAATCTATTGCTTTAAGCTTAGCATGAATATATGTATTTCCGTATTTTTGAGCCTCCATTTCCAGGTCTTTTCTGAAGCTGTCATTTGAAGGCTGTGCTGCGAAATCCATATCAAATATGATGGAATGGACATATAATCCTGTTCCGCCTGTAATGACGGGGATTTTATCCCTGTCTGATATTCCTTTAATATAAGATTTAGCTATATTCCGGTAATCCGATACAGAGAAGGGCTTTGACGGGTCGACCTCATCTATAAGATAATGCGCAATGCCCTTTTTTTCATCTTCTGTAGGTTTTGCACTGCCAATGTTCATAAATTTGTATATCTGCATAGAATCTGCTGATATTATTTCACCATCAATGCGTGAAGCAATATCAACAGAAAGCTCTGTTTTTCCCACTGCAGTCGGCCCTACTATTATAACAACTGGCTTTTTCATACAATACTCCTATACCCTTTTAAACATTCTTTCTACATCATATTTTGTAAGCTTAACAAATACCGGTCTTCCATGGGGACATGAAAATGGATTTTTCATCTGCGATAATAATTCCAGCAAATGCTTTATCTCTTTTTCATCCAGATGGTCATTTGCTTTCACTGCCTTTTTACATGCTCTGCCTATGATTTTTTCTATTTTGTTTTTATCGGAAAATATCTGTTCATCGGTTAAGCTTTCAATTACATCTTCAAGTAATGCTCTACCTTCACCGAAATCCATCATATAAGGAATAGCCTTTATAATAAATGCATTATTCCCAAAAGCTTCGATTTCATATCCTAAACCTCTGATCAATTCTATATTCATTTCCGTATTATGTGCTTCGGAATATGATAATTGAATAACCATGGGAGTCAATAATCTTTGTGTAATTACATCCTCATTATTTAATGCATCCAATAGCTGTTCGTATAATACACGTTCATGGGCGGCATGCTGGTCAATAAGGTAAAAGCATTCCGAATCACTTGCAAGAATGTATGTACTGAAAATAATCCCTAAAATATTCAAATCAATGATATAAAAGGGCTTTTCAATTTTTTCGGCTTCTTTTTCTATAGCGCTGTATTTTATTTCAGGCTGCTTTTCTATATTTACCGTTTCCTGAGCTTTGAATGAAACAGGATATTCTTTTATAATGTTATGCGAGATGTCTTGTTTGGTTTCCAATAAATTTTTTATGTTAACCTGTTTTGTTGTTTCTGGTTTTACATTTTCATTATCTTTAAATAATCTTTTTGTATTTATTGTCGGAATGCTGACGGAGCTTCGCAATCCGGCTTTAAATACCCGCACGATGAAATCCTCTGCATCCTTTTCTTCTCTGAATTTGATCTCCCGTTTGTTGGGATGAATGTTGACATCTATTCTGTCAGGTACTATTTGCAAAAATATGAATCCGACAGGATATCTTCCCTCAGGTACTAATTCATGATATGAGTTATTAAAGCTTCTGTCCAATACTGCGCTTTTAATATATCTTCCGTTTACAAAAAATATCTGATGCTTTTTGCTTGGCCGCGTATTTGAAGGCGTTGAGATATACGCATCAAGCTTATATATTTCCGTTTCTTCCGATATATGTATCAAGTCATGTGCGATTTCCTGTTTATAAATGCTGACAATATTCTTATAAACATTGCCGTCGCCGGATGTTGAGAATAGTATTTTTCCATTATTTATAAGTCTGAATTTAATATTTGAATAAGCCAATGAAACCTTTGAAATAAAATCTATGATCAAATTGGCTTCCGCTGCATCCTGTTTTAAAAATTTCAAGCGCGCCGGAACATTGTAAAATAACTCGGAAACTATGATTGTCGTTCCGTCGGGACAGCC
>JAAYPU010000312.1 GCA_012519645.1 Clostridiales bacterium
AAGACGTAAAATCAAATAGCCTAATCGAGAATTATTTAGCGAGAGGACAGGATGGATATCAAACCAGCATAAACAAAGCATTCTTGCTGCATTTTTGGAAAGTGTGAAATAGCCTAAAAACTTCACGTTGAGTGCTTGGTGTGGATGTAAAGGGTTGAGAAATAGAAAGCTCAAGCTTATAAATAAAGGGTTTCCAGACATTGATACTTTCTTTCAGCTGTTCTGCTTGAGGTGATAATGTCAGGAAGCCCTTATTTTTGTTGTTTATTGAGAACATTTCAACTGCTCTAATAGAGATAGGGTTGAGTTAATAGGTTAGATATCAGGCTTTTTTCATAGGGTTGAGGAGACAGAAAGGATGTTTTAAATTACTCAAAGCTAATGATGATTAGCGATGGTGTGCCGTCTTATGGATTGTAAGCGAAAGCGTTTATTAGTATAATTTAAGCTATCTCGAATGATAAAGCTTCACAATTATATGGTCAACACACGCTGATGAGATGCGCAATATACTGCGTTCTTTTTTAATTGCCTTAATGATAAAGTGGAGTGAAGCTATTTAATATGACACTCCCCGTAGGAACTTATAAAATGGATCTCAGAAAAAGACGATATACATTCGATTATGGAGGATATTAATATGTTTATTGATTTAGAAACAGAAAGGTTATTTTTGAAATGTATCGTATATAATGATATGGATAACAGCCTAATCGAATGACAAAGCCGGAGCTTCTATTGAACTATGTACATATTGATGAGGACGTTCCACTAATAACTGATGGTATAGTAATTGAAATTAATCGGAAGCATTTAGAGCAAGATGTTACATTTATAGGATTTGCAAGGAAGGTGCCGATAGATTATGGGGATGGACTGGGAACTACTCCGGGTGTTGATGTATTAGGTAATCTATGGGATAATTTACATGTATTTAAAGATCGAAAAAATGGTAGCAGGTCCTGAAGAAGTCGGAGTTATATTACCTTGCTCTGAAAATGGGTTTTACAATTACTTCGCAGGATTACGTTCTGTTGTAAATGATTGCAAGGTACAAGGCAGGATTGATCAGTGGATACTTCCACGGGGTGAATACATTGTTTGCACTATTGAAGCAGAGAATTTTGATGCATTAGTTTCAAATGATTTATTTTTATTGAAACAGTATTATTTTGTATTGATACATATAGTGTCGAATTGATATTTCCGGTAAATTTTGAAGACAGTTATTTAATATCTATGATATTTTGTAAAAGAACAAAGAAAAACACTAGAAAAATCATGGCTATGTTTTGCCAAACAGAGAGGAGCACTGACATAAAATATATATGGAGGGAGGATGCATAATGATTAAACTTTAGAAAATAAAGGTTAATGAGAATTTAACGGATATCGTGTTGTGCTTCGAAGGTAAAGAGACCAATAGAGTATGAAACGATATGAAAGGAAAGAGGTTTTGATATGAATAAAAGAATTGTAATTGTACCTGCTGTAGTAATTGCTTTTATTGCTATCATATTTGTATCGGTAAAAGTGATAAAAAAGGATGATAGAAAAGAAAATATAGAAAGAAATTACGGGATTTCCTACACTGAAGCAAAGATAACTTCAAATGGAGTTGAAGACACTAAGCCGGAAGATGCTGTTCCACAGAAGGAGCAATTACTTCAGAACCTTGAGGATAAGGGATACGATATTGAATACTATGATACAGTTTTTGATAGTGATATTTCCTGCTATAGAATTTATGCCACGAAAGATAATGAATTTATTGATATCTGCTATGATTTAACAGAGGAAAATGCTGAAAAGGCTTTTTATGAATATGAAAATAAATATGACGAGTATTACCTTATGGCAATGA
>JAAYPU010000313.1 GCA_012519645.1 Clostridiales bacterium
ATTGCCCAAAGCCTCTCGCTGAAGTTCTTCTTCTGATATACTGTCCACTACTTGTACATCTGCATCTGTGGGGACTATTTCCTCCTCTTTGGTACATGCCGAAAATAACATCGTATAAGCCAGTACTCCAATAACTGCAGCCACTATTATTTTTTTTCTTTGCAAGACGATCACTCTCCAATAGTCAAAATGTTACATAATTCTACAAATATCATTATAACATCTTTTGCCGGGAAATAAATAAGAGTAAGTTTAAGCTTTCATTACATTTTAACTATTCGATAACAATTATAACGGTTTTGCCTATTTCTACCCAATCATAAAGAAACTTTGCATGAGAAGTATAATTTCTGACACACCTATGAGAGCGGGGTGTTGTCCCTATTGTAGCGGTATACTCAATGTGCCCCGGATCAATTTTCTTTTCTTCTTTAATTGTATAGTTAACAGGAATACCGTGAATATATGTCCCTCCTGAAAATCTTATGGCATACGGCGCATAGCCTGCAATTTCTTTTGTCTCGTCATCCAAATATAAGAATTTTGCTTTCTTTTCTATTGCATAGAAATAACCTAATGCCGTTTCTATCTTGTGTTGGGCTCTTTCACCCGTTGTGGCCAGTGTGTACGATACTAACACCCATTTACCGTTAATATATTCGAAAACACCTTCATTTTGATTGTTTCGGTCTATAATAACAATTTTTTTAACTTCGCTGAGGTTTTTTGATTTCATATATTTTTTGGGAACCCAGCATTGCAGCCCTCTGTGAAGCACATATACTTTATAATACTCGTCTGTCGAATCAATAATACGGACCAAAGTACCATCTTCTATATATGCAAAGTTTTCTTTATCAGACAGATCAAAGTATCCCGGTGCACTTTGGCTTCTGCGGGTACCATATTTATCTTTTTCAGTTCCTTTGTATAACGGCGCATAACCAGCTCCGTTTTTATAGTTATTGATAAAGGTAAGTTTGCCTTTTTTAAATTCACTGGTGACTTTTTCAATCTCTGAATACATCTTATCAAATTGAAATCTGCGCATCTCAACAAGAGGTGCTAATATGAAGCCAAATTGTTTATCCTCTCCATTCCACCAATAAACATGATACCATACGTCACTTTTATACTTTTCTATATATTCACCTTTTACAGTTTCATACAGATTTATCTTTTCAAAGCTTGTTGCCGTTCGTATTACTTTTCCGGAAAGTGAAGGAGCTTCCCGAATGTTGACATCATTTATAACGACTACATAGTCATAGTTTATAAAGTATTTATCATATTTTAGGTTTACCTCTACTTCCTCCGGCAGAAGAGTTGCATTTTCTTCAATCATAACACTCTCTTCCTGCAACTCGATTTGCAGTCCGTCCAGAGACTCATCCGTTTCATATTCCGTTGCCTCTTCAGTTACAACACTGGATATGACTTGAATATCATCATAGGAATGACTATCAAAAGAAAAAATACTGGAAAATGAAAGAAAACACAATATTAACAATACATCTCTTCCCATACATTCATTCACCTGCTATTAATTTATCTTTATCTTAATTAATATGAAAAAAAAGACGGCTTAATGCCGACGATTTCGGATTTCTATATAAAGATAAGAGATAATAAATAACAGGTAATAGTTGATGAAAGCTTTGTTTCACAAAGCTAATAATCTTATCACTCCAAATTAAAAAAGGTTTTGCAACCGCAAAACCCACATAAACTATTATCTATTATCTTTTATCTATTAAAGATTCTGTCTTTATATTTCTCCAAATATCTTAACAGCGGGTAGCCAAGTCCGTAGCATGCTATCAGTTCGCCGATTCCTACCCATGCTATGCTTGCCCAAACAGGCACATCTAAAAGATAGCTTAGCATTATACCTATTATTAACGCATTCATTATAACCGGCGGTAAAGGTGCCAATATTTTATTTTTCATCTTATAGGTAATGAATGCCGCTGTAATCGTAGCCAGGCTTCCCAGAACAATATCCAATAGCCCGTATCCTCCAACATAATTGGCTACTATACAGCCTACAAAAAGTCCCGGTATTGCGGCAGGTGTAAAAAAAGGCAATATGGTCAGGGCTTCTGAAATCCGAACCTGCATAAGTCCATAGCTGAAAGGTGCCGCAAGAATAGTGAGAGCAGCATATATCGCACCAATGATAGCTGCCTGAGTGATAAATTTTGTCTTATCCATTTAATGTCCTCCGTAGTTTTGTTTTAAGTCAGGATGGTTTCGAACTGACTGATGTTATATATAATAACAAATAATCGGGACTTTGCAAAGAAAATCCCGATCATACCAATGTTAATATTATAATTTAATAATTAAAGTACGTGTATTTGAGGGAACTTCCGGATTTATAAACCTTTACTAATCTTTCTCCGTCTTTTTCGTGACGGAAATATCCTATGACATTAGCATCTTCAAATGCATCCTGATCCACTATATATTCATAAATTTCTTTCATAAAATCCTCAATATCATCTTTATCATCCAATAAATCTTCCCACTGGCTGTCATAATAATCAATATCTATATTAATAAAGAAAATCAAGTCGTCAGTATCCCCTTCAAGCTCTATATATAGTTCTTCATTATCGATACGTCTCATTTTTCCGAAATAGTCATCCACGAGTTTATCATTAAGCGCATCATAAAGAGAATATACAGTGCTTTCAGTGTTTTTTAAAACAACTTTTTTGCTGGAATTTACGGTAAATTGTAATATCTGCTTGGAACCGTCCTTCATTATACCTTCTATATCAGCATTTTTAAATTCATCAAGAATATCATCAACTATCCCCTGGAGATACGTTGTCCGCTTGCTGGATGACAAAGCATTCCAATCTTCCTTATCCGTTCTGATTGTTACGGTTATATCATCTTTATCTCCGGATAAAGTAATTGTAAAATCGACATTATTATAATCACTATGGTCTTTGTTTAATTTATCCTCTAGATCTTCAATATCCTCAACCTTGCCTGTTGTCAAAGCTTTAATTTCTTCCTGAAGCCTAGCAATATCCGCATCCTTAATAGCCAGCTGATTTCTCAAATCATTGATAGTAGCGTCCGTACTTGCATTGTCAGTAATAATAGCTGTCTTAGCCGTATCATTCCAAAGCAGGCTTTTATTAAATAAAGTTGTCATCTTGCGTAATGGAAGATATGTTGTACCGTCTATAATGATAGGTGTAACAGTATCAGTGACATCCTTATTATTATAATTAACTTTTACTGATCCATGCCATACGTCCATAACTTTCTTATATCCGAGTTGAGTGTTTCCAAAAGAGAAAAAGGTCAGGCATATAATAATCGTTAATATAATTAATGTTAATTTTTTAAATCCTAGCTTTTTCATCCGTATGTACCTCCTATTATTTATAAAGAATACTATTCACCTATATAATATACTAAGTTTAAAATATTTTAAAGAAAAGCTTTTAATTTGTCTGATTTTTTGGCAAATTTTCTAACATACTATTTTTTTCTTTAAATATTATGTTTACAGATAATTATATTTTGGCTATAATGTCATTGTATGGTAATCGGAATGCAAAATGAGATTACCATAAAACCTAACCCTTTTTAATCACACTGCCCTGCAGTAGTGATTATTTTTTTTCCTTATTCATTGTTTTAGTTAAAACAATAATTAAGGAAATAAGCGATATCAATAACACCCCAAACGCTATCATAAGTGATATTGCTTGATATGTACTCATATCACACCACTTCCCTTCGGAATTTAAATAGGAAGTGGCAATCCCAATTCACGTTTCCGATTACCCCTATGGATATAATATCAAAAATAGTTTAATTTTTCCATTACGTTTTTATTACAAATACTTTAACCCAATCATTTATTTTAATTAGACTATTCACTGCGAAAATTGTTCCAAGTGCATGACTATATTTATTAATAAAGCTCCTTAAATAAGGAGCTGTTCTAATATAAATAATTTTCAAGTATTAATACTGTTGTATAATACTTGTTATCTGCAATGATGACGTCTTTCATTTTCTAATGCATTTGCAATTCTGTCTAATTGACATGCAATACAACTTAATACTTTTTTGATATCCTCTAATTCATCACTGCAATCGCATCTGTTTCTATCTCTTTCGGATTCTGTTTCCCTATCCCTTTCGCATAAATTCATACCTATTCCTCCTCGTAAATTTATATTTAAACTCTTTATATTTTTTAATCTCAATTTATCATATTTCGTTACGGAAGAATTGGTGTAATCTTTATCGTTTATAGTTTATGGTGTATGATTGAACAATAGTTTAACAATTGTTATTGATTTAAATTGAATGTAGAATTTTGCAAATCAAATTTCTTCCTAAACTGTTATCTATTATTTTTTATCTTTTATCTGGAATTTTTGGTGTGAAATTCACACCAAAAATTCACGCCTTCTTCCACGTTCTCAACGCCATATTCTGCATTGTGAAGATCTAAAATATGCTTTGAAATAGCAAGTCCTAATCCTGTTCCTTTGCTTTCTTTTTTGCCATTGGCTTTGTAAAAGCTTTTCCATAAATAAGGGATGTCCTCTTCAGCAATTCTCGATCCGGTATTAAATACTACGACTTTGATTTTGTTGTCATAAAAAATACTTTTAATTTCGATGTTTCCTTTTTCTTCAGTATGTTCAAAGGCATTTTTAATTAGATTTGTAAGTACCTGCTCTATTCTCAGCTGGTCTCCATAAATATAGACTTCTTTTTCTGTTAGGCTGGTATAAAAATTAATGTTTTTTTGCTTTGCAATTTCTGCGTATTTATCACTTATTTTTTTTATCAGATTAGTTATATCAAAAGTATCTTTTTTGATCTTGAAGGTTCCTGCTTCAAGCTGGGACAAATCCAAAAGATCTCTGATAATTCTCGTCATTTTATGGATTTCGTCCTTGATTACTTCATAATGATATTTTTTTTCTTCCTCAGAATCTATGATGCCATCCTCCAATGCTTCTACATATCCCTGAACTACTGACAAAGGAGTTTGCATCTCATGAGATACCTGAGCCACAAATTGTTTTCTAAGAATATCCAATGTTTTTTCTTTCTTCAATTCATCCTGCAGCTGTTTTATGGAAAGCTGCAATTCATTTGCCATTTTATTTAGAGTGTATCCCAGCTGCCCTATCTCGTCTTCTCTTTTTTCAGTATATTTTTTTGTAAAATCCAGTTTGCTCATGTGAAGTGCAATGCTATTTAATTCCAGTAAAGGCTTTGTAATATTTTTAGATAATATATATGCACCGATAGCCCCAAGGATAAATGCAGCAAACATCATATTTCGAATAATATCTCTTAATATTTTTACTGCTTCATCTATCGTTTCTATAGGTATTTGAATAACAGTGAGAATACCACTGGGATATCGCTCACCATAAATATATTTATCAATCTTTTCAGATTGAACAGTGCTCTTTAATACAACATGTTTTCCCTTCTCGATTCCGAATACCGCTCTAGGAATTGTTCTCACCTGAATTTCAAAATTCATACCCATTCTGTTATTATTCATTATAAAGTCAGCATATATGAACTGATTTTCAGCATTAAAAATAGAAATATCAGCTCCTGTTTGAATTGACAATTTCCGCAGTTCAATAACCGCTTCTTCGCTATCCATACTGTTTTCCAATATGTCACGAATCGAGCGGGATGCTTCTTCAATTTGTCCTATCTTTCTATTGTAATAATAATCATCTGCATAAAAGCTGATAATAAGCCATGACAGAAGCAAAACTGCAGTAATAGTACCTAAAATAATGATATATGTTTTGGCAAATATAGATTTATTCATGGTTCACCTCAAGTCGATAACCTATTCCTCTTATTGTTTCAATTTTTACATCGGATATATCGATTTTCTTTCTCAACCTTTTAACATGCGTATCAACAGTTCTCAAGTCTCCGTAATAATCATATCCCCATACCTTATCCAGTATTTTTTCCCTGCTTACCGCAATTCCGATATTCTGACTAAAATAATGCAATAGATCGTATTCCTTTGGAGATAAGTCTACTTCCTTATCCTTAACATATACTTTATGCGCTTTTGAATCTATTGTAATATCACCTAAAGTTGTTTTTTCCTCTCCTGATATATTCCTGGTTCTTTTCAAAAGAGCTTTTACACGCATCATAAGCTCTTTCATACTAAAAGGTTTTGTAACATAATCGTCAGCTCCAAGTTCAAATCCAAAAATGCGGTCACCTTCATCACTGCGCGCTGTCAGCATGATGATCGGTATGTTGCTTTCCTTCCTGACAGAACGGCATACTGACCAGCCATCATATTCCGGCAGCATAATATCCAGTATTAACAAGTCGATGGATTGTTCAAAAAAAATGTCCAATGCTTCTTTGCCTGTCTTCGCTTCAATTGCATTATAGCCTTCATTGATAAGGTATTTTACTATGAGCTTTCTAAGCCTTTCTTCATCTTCGCATACCAAAATATAAGGTGCATACATTTTATCTTCTCCCCTGGAAATATATCTATAAAAAAATTTATTTGTTTTCATTGTAGCAATTATCAGATATTATTCAAGTGGTGTATGGTGTATGATTCTTCACCCCTTTCAACTTTACTTTAGCAATTAAATGTGTCAAATAAGTGACAATACAAGTAAATCTGGTAACTGACAGGTGTACCGTTTATCGTGTATAGTGTAATGATGCTATGAATCAGAGGATAGGGCATATGGAATAGGTAATAGGGGATAGGGGATAGGGAAATGATGCATTGCATCAGTTTATGGGGTATAGAGTATGGAGTATGGAGAATTTATAATTTATAATTGATAATTGATAATAAAAAATTGAAAATTGAGAGAAAAGAGAAGGAGAAAAGAATAATTATAAATAAAAATGAGTAAATAATAAAGAAATTTTGCCAGAAGGCAAAATTTCTTCCTGAAATCTTAAATCATAAATCATAAATCTTAAATTTATTAAGATTCTGTCATAAGTTATTAGTTATAAGAACTATTGCCAGAAATAAAAACACAATTATGAACGCAACTATATCCTTTGATTGAAAAGCAATTTCATGCATTCTGGTCCTGTTCTCTCCGCCTCTGTAGCATCTCGCTTCCATAGCCATCGCCAATTCTTCTGCTCTTCTGAAAGCGCTTATAAACAAGGGAACAAGCAGCGGTATTAAGCTTTTAGCTCTTTTGAATAGGTTCCCGCTTTCGAAGTCGGCTCCTCGTGCCATCTGCGCTTTCATAATTTTATCTGTTTCTTCTAATAGCGTCGGTATGAATCTTAAAGCTATCGTCATCATCATAGCCAGTTCATGAGCCGGAACACCAATTTTTTTAAAAGGATTCAGCAGCTTCTCAATTCCATCAGTTAAATTTATTGGTTTTGTCGTAAGCGTAAGTACGGATGAACCTATAATTAAAAGTATAAGTCTGCTTCCCATAAAGAATGCCTGATACACGCCTTCTTTTGTTATCTTTAGGGGACCTAATGCATAAAGCACTTCCCCCGGTGTCATAAAAATATTTATACTGAATGTTAATACAATAATAATCAGCAAAGGTTTGAGTCCCTTCAGCATGAAGCGTAAAGGAACTTTAGAAACGGCAATGATAATGCCTAAAAAGATCAAAACCCAGCCATATTGAATAAATGTATCAACAAGAAATAATGCTATTATATAAATGAATGTAGCCAATATTTTTATTCTTGGATCTAGCTTATGTATAAATGATTCACCGGGATAATATTGCCCGAGTGTGATATCCCTTAACATACTTATCTGCTCCTTATAAGATTAATAATTTGTTCTTCCGCTTCATCTATAGTCATAATATTTGTTTTTACTTCTTTTCCTCTTTGCTTCAGAGTGCGCATCAACATCATTGCAGGAGGCAGTCCCAAACCGATTTTTTCTATATAATCTGCCTTCTCATATACTTCCTGAGGTGTTCCGGTAAGTACGATTTTTCCTTTTTCCATAACAATAATTTTATCTGCAAGCTCAGCAATATCTCCCATATTATGTGAAACTAATAAAATAGTATTTTTCTCTTTAACATGCATATTTTTAATTATCTGAAGTATCTCTTTATGTCCTTTTGGATCCAATCCTGCAGTAGGCTCATCCAGTATAAGCACTTGCGGTTTCATAGCTATAACACCTGCAATTGCTGCTCTCCTTTTTTGCCCGCCGCTTAAATCAAAGGGAGACTTATCTTTTATATCCTCGTAGTCTAATCCTACCATTTGAATAGCATCTTTTACACGTCTTTCAACTTCAATATCTTCAAGCCCTAAATTTTTCGGCCCGAATGCGACGTCTTTATATACGGTTTCTTCAAATAATTGATACTCCGGATACTGAAAGACCAAACCAACTTTTCGTCTGATCTCTGCAGCTTTTATTTTTTTATCTGTAATATCTGTATCATCAATATAGATTTTACCTGACTTAGGCTTCAAAAGACCGTTCAAATGCTGGATAAAGGTTGACTTGCCGGAGCCTGTATGACCAATAATCCCTACAAAATCACCATCTTGTATTTCAACATTGATATGGTCTAAAGCTATAGTCTCGTAAGGCGAATTTTCATTATATATATGTATAAGATTTTCAACTTTTATTGGCATAAATAATCCACCATCTCTTCTACGGTAATAATATCTTCAGGTATATCCAAACCGCGTTTTCTTAATCTAAATGAAAGATCAGTCACCATAGGAACTTCCAAACCTATTTGTCTGAGTTTTTCAACTTGTAC
>JAAYPU010000314.1 GCA_012519645.1 Clostridiales bacterium
AAGAAAAGCTGCCGGACAACCTGGTAGCACGAATTGAAGCTAATTCCTTAGATGAGAATGACATTCTGGTAACTGTCAATTCGGAATCACTTTATGACTTTATTAAAAATGGCTTTAAAAGTAGATATGATTCGGATAAATTTATCTCAATAGAAGGTGAAGAAGCAGATTATATTTATATAGACAGTCAAGCGGAGCATACTCTTTTTAAACCGATAATTAAATACCAAGATACAATGAAGAAGGATTTTGTTGAAGTTGCGGAGGCAGTGTCTTCTAAGCTTATGACTTTGAGCATTGGATTGGATAACGATAAGGTTAGGATAATAGAAAATGCAGGAATGTCCGTTATACCAAGGACAGTCGGATATGACGGATGGAAAGATGAAAAATTTGAAGCTGCAGTAATCAATGAATATAAAGGTTTAAAGAAGACTCCTGAATATATCATGTTTGCCGGCTCTGAAATCATAGGACAGGATGCGGGTAGCAGCGCTTTAAAAGAATATATTCATGAAAATGATATTAAAATCGCAATGATAGAAACAACGTTTCAAAGAGAAAATATAGAACAGAGTGGGCTTATTGGGCTTGTGGAAGAGTCGGGCTATAATGCCGTTCGTGCCTTTACCACATGGAATTACATACAAAACAGGTACCAATACTATAATTATCCCGGCTCAGAGGAAATAGAAAATACATTTTTCAGAGCTGTAATAGAAAGAAATATCCGGCTTATATACTTTAAACCCTTTAAAGAGTTTAAGGACAATTATATTTATATAACAGATGTGGACGAATACAAAAGAATGTTTGACAGCCTGAAAAAAAGATTGGAAACACACAATATTTCTTTTGGCGAGGCTTCCGTTATGATGCCTTACAAAATTGGATTGATGCAAAAGTGGATAATTACTGTAGGTGCTATTGCCGGAGGAATGATTCTTCTGACAGCTTTTATTCCGCTAAAGGCAAAATATAGATATGGTATGTTTTCTATTCTTGCAATATTAGCTTTAGGTGCTTATGAAATTCGACCTGTATTGGCAGAATTGCTTTCGGCTTTTGGAGCGGCTGTTGTTTTTCCTTGTCTTGCAGTATTGTATTTACTAAACAAGTGCAGGAAATATATGAATCTTGAAAATGAAAGTGAAGGACTTGCTAATATATTAAAATGGAGTATAAAGGATTTGGTTGCTGCAGTCTGCATTTCTCTGGCAGGGGCCATATATACTTCTTCGGTTATAGCTGATATAAATTATTTGCTGGAAATAAATATTTTCAGGGGAGTGAAGGCTGCTCAGCTCTTACCTATAGTAATCTTTGCATTGTTGTATATATCCTTTATAGGTTTGAATCTTGAACAGAAGAATTCTAAGTTGAGTATAAAAGCAATAAAAGATATACTGAATGCCAATATTAAAGTCTGGGTCGTTATTGTCGGCTTAGTTCTATTGGCTGCGGGATATATTTATATTGCACGTACGGGACAGGAAACTTCAGTTCAACCAATGAATATCGAAATGATTTTAAGAAACTTTTTAGAAAATGTATTATTAGCAAGACCCAGAACCAAAGAATTTCTTATTGCTTTTCCGGCATTGATGCTGACAATATATACAATCATAAGAAGGCTTGGCTGGCTGCCTTTTATCTTTGGACTTGCCGCTGTTATTGGACAAACATCCGTTGTGAATACATTTATGCATTTGAGGACACCGATTTATTTGTCTATAACACGGACAGGATATTCACTTCTTTTTGGAGTGATCTTGGGAATTATATATATTGTAGCATTAGAGGCTTTAATAAGGCTTTATAAGAAGATAAGGGAGAAATATTGTAATGCATAAGGTAGTGATTTCAGGCTATTACGGATTCAACAACATAGGGGATGAATCCATATTAAGAGCTGTAGTGGACAATCTTCGGAGAAAGCTGAATCCTATAGATATTACAGTTCTTTCTCAGATGCCTGAGTTGACAAGTGAAAAATTTGGCGTTCATTCTGTATATCGAATGGATGTACTTAAAGTAATCAAAGCAATTGGTTCCAGTGATTTGCTTATTAGCGGAGGAGGCAGCCTGCTTCAGGATGCTACCAGCAAAAAAAGCATAAGCTATTATTTAGGTGTTATTTGGATCGCACTTTTACTGAAAAAAAAGGTATTCATTTATAGTCAGGGAATAGGACCTATAAGCGGAAAAATCAATCGTTTTCTTGTTAAAAAAACATTAAATAAAATTAAATACATAGTTGTCAGAGATGAACAATCAAAAGAGCTGTTATGTGAAATAGGTGTTAATTATGAAAATATTTATGTAACAGCGGATCCGGTTATACGTGTAAAAAAAGCAGAATTAGAAACGGGTATGAAGATCCTTGAATCAGAAGGCTTTGTAAAAGACACTTCTAAAATTACGGTGGGATTTGCTTTAAGAGGGCTTAAAATAAAAGGAAATTTTATTGATGAGATATGTGAGGCTGCTGAGCATATCTTATCACATTATAACGCTCAGATAGTATTTATTCCGTTTCATTATAATGAGGATATGGGTGTTATTAATGAAATCAAAAAAAAGCATGGAGATAAGGCTTTTTATATAGAAAATAAATATTTGACAGAAGAAATGCTCAGCATTATCGGTAATATGGATGTGCTGATAGGTGTAAGACTGCATTCATTGATTTATGCTGCAATTATGGATGTTCCGATGATTGCCATATCCTATGATCCCAAAATCAACTCCTTCATGCATTCATTGGAGATGAAAGCATTATGCAGTATTTATGATTTCCAGAGTGAATTTTTGATAGAAGAATTCAATGAAGTATTAAAACGTTCGGAAGCTATACGTACAAAAGTACAGAAAAATATTGAGCAGTTAATATTAACGTTGAATAAAAATGAGATATTGATACAAGAACTCTTGGGTATTGGAGAAGACGACAGATGAAACGATTAAATGTTTTGGGTGCCGAAATACATTGCATAACCTTGGAAGAAGCAATACTGAATGCTAAGGAGTATTTTGAAGGCGATAATTGCAGGATGGTTGCTACACCAAATTCGGAAATAATAATGAATGCTATGAAAGATCCGGAATTTATGGACATACTAAATAGTGCGGACATGGTTATCCCTGATGGCATCGGATTGGTTTATGCATCTAAAATTTTGAAACAGCCTCTTAAAGAGCGCGTGACAGGAATCGATTTTGTAGAAGGTATATTTGAGTATTTGAATAAAGAAGGAAAATCTGTTTTCTTATTCGGAAGCAAGCCCGGCATTGCTGAAATAGCTGTTGAAAATTTGAGTCAAAAATATCCAAATATCAAGTTTACGGGCACATACCATGGGTATTATAAAGACACCGAAGAAGAAAAAATCGTAGAATTGATCAATGAAGCAACAGCAGATTTATTATGTGTGGCATTAGGTTCTCCTAAGCAGGAAAGATTTATAAATAAGTACAGAGGCAGACTAAAGGTGAAGGTTGCCATAGGAGTGGGAGGAAGCCTGGATGTTTGGGCAGGAACGCTTAAAAGAGCTCCGGTATTTTTCCAACAAACAGGTCTGGAGTGGCTTTACAGATTGATTCAGGAGCCGAGCCGTTATAAGCGAATGCGAATATTGCCCCTGTTTATGTTTAAAGTATTATTAAAAAGGAAAAAAGCGAAATGAAGAGATTTTTATCAATATTAACTGATTATATATTGCTGACATTAGGGACTTTAATCATGGCAGCGGCACTGGTAATTTTCCTTGAGCCTTATACCATTGCACCCGGTGGAGTAACGGGCTTGGCAATAGTAATAAGGAAAATTGCCGGTGTTCCTATAGATGTGACAAACCTTGTTATAAATATACCTTTGTTTATTGCAGGGTTAATAATTCTGGGAAAAAAATTCGGATTCAAAACCGCTTATGCCACATTTACGCTTTCCGGGTTTATTAGGTTGTTTTATACATTTATTGAGGTCAAAATGCTTTACCTTGATGATTTGCTTTTAGCAGCAATATACGGCGGAGTTGTCATGGGTTTAGGCATTGGCTTGGTTTTCAGAACAGGAGGCACAACAGGAGGCAGCGACCTTGCAGGCGCCATTTTGCATAAATATTTCCCACATTTAAGCATTGCTAAGCTAATGATGATAATTGACCTGATTATAGTAATTGCCGCCGGTATTGTTGACAAAAAATTTGAGACAGCGTTATATTCGATTATTTCACTATATATCTTGGTAAAAATTGCTGATTTTATTGTTGAAGGCTTAAATTATGCCAAGGAGTTTATTATAATATCAGACAAATATCAGGAAATTGGCGAAGCTATTATCAAGAAAATGGATAGAAGCGCCACGATACTGAAGTCTCAAGGGCTTTATTCAGGTAATGAAAAAAACATCCTTCTTTGTATTGTAAGCCGTTCTGAAGTGGCAACTTTAAAAAAAGTGATTCAGGATGTAGATGAATATGCTTTTGTCAGAGTAAACTCAGTCCATGAAGTATTGGGTGAAGGGTTTACCTGGGAACCAAAGAAAAGTTAGGTCTCAGGTCTCTGGTTTCAGGTCTCAGTTTTGAACTGCCAACTAAAAGATAAGGAGGAA
>JAAYPU010000315.1 GCA_012519645.1 Clostridiales bacterium
AAAGGAGAGTTTGCGAAAACACTTGATAACCAGGAGTTTGAGCATCAACAGAGCGGGATAGTGCTGTCGTGGAGTCTCTTGATCGTAGTACTCACGCTCAATGGTTTCAGCGATAGCCTCCAGAACAGGCGAGGCCAGGAAGAACGAAAGAAGTGTTCTCTGTGCCATTGCTTCCGGAAGAACGCTGGCATATAGAGACTTGATTATGGAAGCCATGACACAATACGGGCATGAAGATAAAACTCACTGATACCTGGCTCTACGTGATGGGGGTGAGGGAAGGAGATATGATGGTCTTAGAGAACTGCCGGATGAGCGGGAAAAGAGAAACGATTATGCTTTAAATGACTGGTTTGATGGGCTCTAGGGTAGTGAAATGCGCGAGCCGTATGCACTGAAAGGCGCACGTACGGTTCCTGGAAGGGGGTGTGGGAGCAATCCTGCGCCCCTATTCGACGAGGATGGTAACATCCTCTCCCTATTTGACTAAACTTGCCTTGATGGGATTAAAAATCAGTAAAGAGTTTTTGAAATCGGTCAAAGAAAAAGGATGAGTATATATAGAGGAATGAAACATGTTGTGTCGGGGAACTCTTTATGAACAAAATATCTGAGGATGAATGTAGTGTGGTTGATAAGCAGATTCTAATAAAATTATCTAACTTAACCAAGGGTAAAATTCTAGATAGGCGGCGAGAGATCAGGAAAAATATCCTCTTGGCTGCTCTAAGTCAATATCAAGCAAATGACACCTTTGAATACCAAGGTTTAATCGATGATATTTATCGCCTTACAAAATGCCGATTTGAGAAAGAGCAAGTATTACCTATATTGTCGAATCTTGAAAATGAGGATGTAGTAGAAAGCCTTGGTGAATTTACGTATCGGGTCACACGTCAAATTGAGATACCCGACATTAAGGACTCGATGCTGCCTGTTTGGAATGAGTTTCTTCAGGAGTATATTCTGAATAGAAAGATCAGATATGACCCACATATTCATAGAAACGCGCAAGTTGCTTTTAACGAAGTCATTCTAAAAATCATATCTCAATTTACCACCTCGGAACCCTTCGAGAATCAGGTCGAATCTATACCCATAGAAAATTTAAATCTACTAATAAAGTCCGTTATAAACGATTTATATTTCTCTGAAGATAAGTTTAAAGAAAAATTACAAGAACTAATATTCGAGTATTTAACCTCTGAAGCATCGAAAAATCAGAATTTATTAACGCTTATTTATAGTTGTTACGGCGCGTTGATAGATGTAAATCTATTAAAATTAGAGCAGGAATTTAAAAATCTAGACATCGATTTTTCTAACCATGTGAGACAGTTGCTACTAGATACAAATTTTATCATCACATTATTAACAAAAACGGATTCGAAACATTCGTTATCAGTTGCACTAGTAAAACAATGCAATAAATCAAGTATACCTTTAATGTACAGTAGTTTCAGTAAGGTTGAATTAAATAATTTAATAAGATCTGTTCAAACAGAATTGGCCACTTTTGGAGTAACTAACCGAAGATCACCTAGCGACAATCAACTAATTTTAGATTATTTTAAGCACAATAAAGAGCACCAGACATCTTGGAGCCAATATAGCGCATATTTGGATACGTGGGAGTCAGTAATTCAAAAAAATTGGAATATTCAACTCCTTCAGGAGAATATAGCCATAAATAAAGACAGTACTATTTGTGAAGTTGTAAAGATAGCTTTAAAAACATACGATGAAGTAACACACAGTGAGCGAGTTAATAATGACAATGAAGGCCACTATAGGCAAAAATCTGAGGAATCCTACAATCATGATGCCTATTCTGTAGCATACATTTCCAAGGTCAAATTAAATATTGAACAGAACAGCGAATCGAAACCATACGGACCCTGGTTCCTTAGTTATGATAATCGCCTTTCAGCAGTTAATAAAACGAATTTAATGAAAATAAACAAATACGGATATGTAATTCAGCCTCGAATATTACTAAATTATTTGCATACGTTCACGAACATTTCAATCGACGAAAACGAAGAAGCTGAATTTGCACTTGCATTGCTTCGTTATACTGCCAGGGTAGCTCATCCCAAGTTGACATTAGACGAGTATTCTCAACTGGTCGCAATCAAAATTGGTATCGGAGAAGAGAATACAGCTATACTTAAAGAGATATTTCTTCAGTCTCCATTAATTGAAGAACTGCAGAGAGCTCTCACAGATAAAAATTCAGAGTTAGCAGACCGCAAAGCAGTGGATATTTTAAACTTGGCTAATGTTCAAGAGATGATGGAGAAAATAGGATTTTCGCAAAAGGAAAAAAGAGATTATGAAAAGCATTTAGAAAGACTACAATCTGCCATTAGAAGGTTAAAAAATGAACAAGAGATAAAAGAAGCAGAGATACAATTTTTGCGAAATACCCCCACATATAACTATTATCAAAACATTTCGATTCAATACAATGGTGACATCGTTAACATTCAAATGGATTCGGAGTTAGATTCAACTATAAAGCAAAAATTCACAGCGATAATCCAATTACTTGAATCTGAAGGAGCATACGAGTCAAACATAATAGAACCGCCTCCTTCAAAAGTTGATAGGACAGACATCCAAAACTATTTGCGCGAAGTCTCAGAAAAGATCTCTCGATCGCCGGTGGCACAGGGTCTTAAAGACATTTTACCAATAATATCTTCAACAATATCAATCATTAAATGTGCGATATAACAAGAACATCTTCGTTTTTTGTAACTATTCAGGCTATTCGGTGAGTCTCCGTCGGCATGAAGGGTGCCCCTTCGAATGCTCTTCTTAATTCTGCCAACAGGTAGCGTAACGAAAGTTCTGTAAAATTGAAATGGCCTTGTATCCAACCCATATTTGCACAAAAGTGAAACAAGGCCATGGATATCTTAGCGTTAATACCTAAGTTTGCCACTTCCCTCAAATTTTTCAGATTGTGGCGGAATAGAATTTGACAGTTTCAGGTATTTGGGAAAACATCTCCCGGAATTTCCTCG
>JAAYPU010000316.1 GCA_012519645.1 Clostridiales bacterium
CTTTTCATGCTATATTTGGAATATTTCAAAAGTCATGTCCTTAGCAGCCAATATTAAAAAGGTAAAAAAGGAAACAGTGATTGTGCTGGGCGGCCCTGAGGTTAGCTATGATTCAAAAGCATTTTTGGAAAAGCACTCTTTTGTGGATTATATGATTAGAGGGGAAGGAGAAAAAACCTTTACAGAGCTATTGGATTTCCTGGTGCAAGGAAAAGGAAATATAAATGATATTATGGGTTTGTCTTTTATTGCCGGGAATGAAATTATAGAAACGGGCAGCAGAGAACCTATATCTGATTTGGACGAATTACCTTTTCCATACAACAGTTTTCTTCCTTTAAAGGATAAAATCATATATTATGAAACATCAAGAGGTTGTCCTTTTTACTGTACTTACTGTCTGTCTTCTGTTGAAAGAAGCGTCAGATATTTTTCTCCGGAAAGAGTTAAAAAGGATTTGGATTTTTTTATAGAAAAGGAAGTCCCTCAGGTAAAATTCGTAGACCGTACTTTTAATCTGAAGCCGGACAGATGTTTAGAAATAATGCGGTACATCCAAGAGAAGGATAATGGCATAACAAACTTTCACTTTGAGATGAATGGTGATTTGCTGGATGATGAAATGCTGACTTTTCTTAAAAGCGTCAGGAAAGGCTTGTTTCAGTTCGAAATTGGTGTGCAGTCTACCTGCGAGGAGAGTCTGGATGCTGTAAAAAGAAAAATGAACTTTGAAAAATTTAAGGAAAATGTTCAAAGATTAGTGAGCTATGGTAATATACACATACATTTAGACCTTATTGCCGGACTGCCCTATGAAAGCTATGAGACCTTTAAAAAATCTTTTAATGATGTTTATGCATTAAAGCCTCATAATCTTCAACTGGGCTTTTTAAAGCTTCTGAAAGGCTCTCCGTTGAGGAATGATTACCTGAAGCATGGATATATCTTTCGTGAAGAAGAACCTTATGAGGTACTTTCAAATAAGTATTTATCTGCTGACGAATTAATAAAATTGAAAATGATCGAAGATATACTGGAAAAGTATTATAATCGTCCGGGTTTTAGAGGCGCATTGCGTTATATATTGGAGAATTATGACGGACGGTATTTTACTTTTTTTGAGAGATTCACTTCTTATTGGTATAAAAATGAGTATCAGCATATATCCCATAGCAAAGAAGCTTTATATGAAATATTATTGAGTTATTTCAAAGAAAAAGAACGAGACAATACGGAAATATTTGAAGAGATCCTTCTTTATGACAAATTGCGTATTACATTCAGGCAAAGAAGAGAGGATGACGAAAATATAAACTTAAAAATACATGAGATATTGCATGATGCGGATTTCAGGAATTCTTTTATGCCGCATTACAATAATCTTAAGGCAAAAGAAGTGAAAAAAAATCTCGGACATCGATTGTTTCATTATAATATACATGAATATGTTCATAAGAATAAAAAATTAGAACCTAAAATGAATTTATGCCTGTTTGATTATGGAAATAAGGATGTATTTGGGCAAGCAGCAGTATATTGTATTGATGATATAAATTTATTTATGGAGGATAATCAAATTGATTAAGAAATACCTAAAAAGATATACTGACCAGTTAGCTTTTATCACCATCGAAAATTTTATGACACAATCAAAAAAGGATATTAGTTTTTTAAAAGACGTTCCTATTCCTGTTTCTGTAGAATCTATCCAGCAGCATGCACAGAAGGAAAGCTTCCAGACGATACCTTTTGAAACGATTGTAGAGGGAATGATTTATGTTTTAGGGGTAGATAGACATTTTAAGTATAATCCTCAATATATTCAATTCCTAAAGCTAACTCATGAAAAGATTTTGGATTATATTTTGTACCAAGGTATAAAACACGCAGAAGAACAAAACTATTATGATGCGATTATTTTTTTCAGAGCCGCTCTTTTTATGGAAAAAGAAAACTTAAGTGCATTATATAATTATGGAAAATGCTGCAGGGATATTTTTGATTTGAGCAAAGATGTCGATGAGAAAAAGGATTTCAAAGCTGAGGCAATATATATTTTTGAAACATTAGCCGAACTATACCCGGATTTTGCCCCATCGTATTACTATTTAGGGTTCTTCTATTTTAATGAGAAAATGTTTGAAAAAACACGTGTGACATGGGAAAAATATTTAGGATTATCTGATGATGACGAGGGAAGAGGCGAGATTCAGTTAAGGCTTATTCAGCTTGAGGACCATGTGACTTATGAAAGGGGCTATACATACATTTTAAATCAAAAATATGAAAAGGGATTAGAATTATTATTACCATTGGAAGAGAGACATCCCAAATGGTGGAATTTATTATTTTTTATTGGACTGGCTTACAGGAATATGAAAGACTATACCATGGCTATTGTATATTTTAAAAAAGTTATGAGCATTAAGCCTTCTCAGATAGATACAATTAATGAACTTGGATTGTGTTATACATCCCAAGGCGATTTTAAAAATGCTGAGAAATATTTTAAAAAAGCAATTCTGTTAAATGGAAATGATCATGAAGTGCTGTCTAATCTGGCTGTTGTCTATATGAACACAGGACAATTTGATGAAGCGGAAGAATGCTTAATAAAAGCTTCGGAAATCGCTCCGGATGATGAAATAGTTTTACAATGGCAAAAGATGCTGCAAGGAATTAAAAGGGAAAAGCAATAATGCATTGAAATAGAAAATGAATTGAGATAAAATATAGCGTAACCTACAAGCAATTAAATCTCTGGGTGAATAAGGAAAATGGGTATCTCGATAAGGGGGAATAGAATATGAAAGCATTGTTAACAGGAAACGAAGCTGTTGCAAGAGGTGCTTATGAGGCAGGTTTGATATTTGCATCTGCATATCCGGGAACACCGAGTACGGAAATACTAGAAAATTTAATTCAATATAAATCAGATATATACAGCGAATGGGCTCCTAATGAAAAGGTGGCATTTGAAGCAGCCGCCGGTGCAGCTATAGCAGGAGCGAGATCTCTTGCTGCGATGAAGCATGTAGGTGTCAATGTTGCAGCAGACCCGCTGTTTACTTTTGCATATACAGGTACAAATGGGGGTTTTGTACTGGTATCTGCAGATGATCCGGGGATGCACAGCTCTCAAAATGAGCAGGACAACAGAAATTATGCAAAGTTTGCTAAAATTCCAATGCTTGAGCCTTCTGACAGTCAAGAGGCAAAGGACTTCACCATTCTTGCCTTACAAATAAGCGAACAATATGACACACCAGTTTTACTTCGGCTTACTACGCGTATATGCCATAGTAAAAGCGTTGTTGAATTGGGAGACAGGACCAATGTTCCTGTAAAAGGATATACCAGAAACATCGGTAAATATATCGCCGCACCAGCTAACGCCAGAGCTCTCAGAGTCAAGCTGGAGGACAGATTTATCAGGCTCAGGGATTTCAGCAATGCAACTGAAATCAATTCTGTAGAATATAATGATAAAGAAACAGGAGTCATCGGCTCCGGTGTAGCTTATCAGTATGCAAGAGAAGTATTCGGAGAGAATGCTTCCTATCTGAAATTAGGCTGTACTTATCCTTTGCCAATGGAAAAGATAAAAGAATTTGCTCAGAATGTAAAAACATTATATGTGATAGAAGAATTAGACCCATATATTGAAGAACAGCTAAAGGCTGAAGGTATAGCATGCATTGGAAAAGAATTAATTCCTTCCATAGGAGAATTGAGCCCTGATATTGTACGTAGAGCTGTATTTGGTGGTGAAGAAAAGCTTATTCAATCTGAAGTAAAGGCGGTAGGCAGACCTCCTACGCTATGTGCAGGTTGTCCCCATAGAGGATTATTTTATGTCTTATCCAAGAAAAAGAATTTAATGATTGCAGGAGATATCGGTTGCTATACTTTAGGCTCTGCTGAGCCGCTGAATGCCATGGATACTTGTATTTGTATGGGCGCAAGCATTAGTGCAGGACATGGGGCGGCAAAAGTATTTGAAAAAAGCAATTCAAATATGAAGGTTGTTGCTGTTATTGGTGACTCAACTTTCTTTCATTCAGGTATAACAAGCCTTATGGATATTGTGTATAATAAAGGAAACTGTACAACCATAATTCTGGATAACAGAATAACAGGAATGACCGGCCATCAGGAAAACCCGGGAACAGGATATACGCTCATGGGAGAGAAGGCACCGATTGTCAATATTCCGGAACTGTGCAGAGCAATAGGAATAAAAGATGAAAATATTTTTGTTGTTAATCCTTTAGATTTAAAGGAAACGGATAATGCTATAAAACAAGCAATGGATAGTGACGAACCTTCTGTTGTTATTACAAAGTGGCCTTGTGTATTAAAAAGATTTTCTCCGGAAGATAAGGAAGAATTTGATTTAAGCACGAAGCTTTGCGCTGTAAATGAAGAAAAATGCAAGTCCTGTAAATTATGTCTGAAAACGGGATGCCCCGCTATTTCCTTCGATAAAGTATCAAATATAAATCAGGATATTTGTACCGGATGTGAGGTGTGCCTGCAGGTATGTCCTTTCCATGCAATAGAAAAGGTGGGTATATAATATGGTAAAAAATATTTTATTAGTTGGAGTAGGCGGACAGGGAACTATATTGGCAAGTAAGATACTCTCTCAAGCTCTCCTTGATGCCGGATTTGATGTAAAGATGTCAGAAGTACACGGAATGGCACAAAGGGGCGGAAGCGTTACTACACAAATAAGATACGGTGATAAAGTATATTCTCCTATAATAGGAAAAGGCGAAGCTGACATTGTGGTATCCTTCGAAAAAATGGAAGCTATTCGATGGATAGAATACTTGAAAAAAGGCGGTAAAATAGTAGTTAATGACTATGAAATACCCTCAGCACCAATTTTGATGGGGAATGTAGCATATCCGGATGGTATATTGGAAGAACTTCAGGAAAAAGCGGATGCTATTGTTTTGGATGCAACGAATATTGCAAGGGAATTGGGAAATATTAAAACAATGAATGTCGTATTGCTTGGAGCTTTAGTCAAAGCCATGGGTCTGGAAGATCTGAACTGGGACAAAGCAATAAAGGAAAATGTTAAGGAAAATCTAGTGGATATCAATGTTATTGCTTTTACAAAAGGATTGAGCTATATTCAATAAAAAGCAAAATTCTTCTTGACATGGCATACCGTATGTACTATAATTTCTATTGTCGCTGAAAACAAAAAAGCGGCAAAATAGATGATCCAAAGTAGCTCAATGGCGGAGCACTCGGCTGTTAACCGATAGGCTGTGGGTTCGAGTCCCACCCTTGGAGCCAAATTATGCAGGGTCGGCAAAGTTTGCCGACCCCGCATAAATACAGTAAGGCCGCTTGACAGAGGCAGTTTGGTAGGCTATAATTCTAAACTGTGCCGAAGGGCAAAACAGGATTATTGAACAAAATATTTTGATTACCTGGGCGCATAGCTCAGCTGGGAGAGCACTTGCCTTACAAGCAAGGGGTCATAGGTTCAAGTCCTATTGCGCCCACCAGTAAAACGGCCTGGTAGTTCAGTTGGTTAGAATGCCAGCCTGTCA
>JAAYPU010000317.1 GCA_012519645.1 Clostridiales bacterium
TAATTTTAATGGACGAACCTACGAATAACTTGGATATACAGAGGCAATTGGAACTGTTTGATGTCATAAGGAAGATTTCAATAGAGAAAAAAATCCTTTTCATAATAGTCATGCATGACATTAATTTATCTTTAAGGTTTGCGGATAATTTAATTATTATGAATTCCAAGGGGGAAATTGAGAAGCAGGGAATCCCAGAAAATTTTATTGATGAAGAGATTTTGGAAAAAGTGTATAATATTAAGGCTGATGTATATAGGATTGATGAGAAGACAATGATTTGGCCGAAAAAATCCATTGGCTATGGTTTAAAGGAATAAAATAAAGTTGAAGTAATAACCTGAACCGATTTTAACATTCTGAGTATAAGTTTACGGTACGGGGGTGCGGACGAAAAGTTGAAGAAAGAGGAAGATCTTGAAACACTTTTCGTTCGCACCCCCGTACCACTTCAAAAAAATATTCAAGGTAAATTATTAACCAATTAGATCATCATCTTTGTTTAGATATTAATATAGAAAATAAAAAAATGATGATTGCAAAGCATATCGGACAATATGTTGACACGGTTTCGGAATTTAAGATAGCATTCTTGTAAAGGATAACAAAAGAACTTTTTGAAAATAAATAAAATATCCCAAGCAATGTCAGGAGAGTTACGGATTTGCAACCATAAAAGAAGGAGATTTTAAGCTGGGAAAATTCTTCAAATAAAAATTTCAATCGGATGCGTTCTAACTAAATTAACGATCAGATTAATTTGTAGCATAGGGCATCTGCACGTATTAAGATATGGCAGCAAGCTTTAATAACTGAGTATAAACTTATATAACTTATGAAGAGAGTATCTGTTTATTAATTATTTAGGAGGGGATGAAATGATTAACAAATTTATCAGAACGAAAATAGTTTGTACTATAGGTCCTGCATCGGAGGATAGGGAAACACTCGGCAAAATGATAGACGCAGGTATGGATGTCTGCAGGCTTAACTTTTCGCATGGAACGCATGAAGACCACAAGCAGAAAATAGATACAATCAAAGAAGTCAGAAGCCAAAAAGGTGCGCCTATAGCTATACTTTTAGATACAAGAGGTCCGGAAATCAGGACAGGAGACTTTGAAGAAAAAAATATAAGACTTGAGGCAGGTCAAAACTTTACGATAACTATGGATGATATTGTAGGAAATCGTGAACGATGCACGGTCACCTACAAGGAACTTGTAAACGATTTGTCTATCGGAGACCGAATATTGATCGATGACGGTCTTATAGAGCTGTTGGTCAAAGAACTTACCGAAAAAGATATAATATGTGAAGTTATTAATTCAGGTATTATAAATAACAAGAAAGGCATTAATCTTCCCGGAGTAAAGATAAATTTACCTGCTATTACAGCCAAGGACGAAAGCGATATCATATTTGGTATAAAAAACGACGTAGACTATATAGCAGCATCCTTTGTAAGAAAAGCCAAGGACGTCATTGAAATAAAAGAATTACTTGAAAATAATGGCGGCCAAAGAATAAAAATAATAGCAAAAATAGAAA
>JAAYPU010000318.1 GCA_012519645.1 Clostridiales bacterium
ATGAAACAGGCAAAGCAGATATTATAAAATATATTACAAAAAACTTCGGTGCTGACGAAAAAGCGAAAATTAAAGAGAAATATATTAATTTTGATAAGAACGTAAAGAGTAATTATACGGAAAAAAATAAACTTACAGCAAATCAAGTGTACTATCGCAATTTATGCCTGATTTTGGGCGTTATACTTTTTGCCGCAGGCTGTATCGTATCGGTTGCATTTTCTGTATTATCGGCATATTTAATGCTGCCGGTAGGGTTTTTGGTTTTTTGGTATTCCTTAAGTATTCAAAGAAGAACACCCTACAGCATTGAAAGAATAAAAGCACTTAAAGAGCTCAGAGGATTTTTTAATAATTCGAATAAAAAGGAAAAATTACTTCCGGACTGGTTGCTTGATACTAATAGATTAATAGGGTTCAGTATTGCCATAAGAGTAGAAAATAGGCTACATTTATTAGAGGACGTATTTGATGATAAAGATATTAATAGTATAGAAGATACTTTGGAAAAGGCTCTTATAGTATTAAACAATTCTTTGTCAGCAATACTCGACAGCTAGAGTTTATATACATTTGAAAGGATTAAAGACGAGAATAAAGATTTCCAACTTCTAAGGTGGTGGGTAGGGAGTACTGTTTCCCTCGAGTTTCAATGACTCGGGACCCGTCCGAAATCTTTGATTCCGCTAACGGGTGATATTATTATAATGGCAGAAATTATTCTTAATGATATACATAAATACTACGGTACTAATCACGTTCTTAAGGGTGTGTCCCTGGAAATATATGAGGATAGTGTGGTCGGGCTTATCGGTAAAAATGGAGCAGGCAAAACGACATTGTTTAAAATTATTTCCGGGTCAGAGAGTTATGAAAAAGGCGAATTCATCCTTGCAAAGGGACGGCGGGTGGGTGTACTTGATCAAATTCCTGAATACAGCCCGGGCACAACCGTGTATCAGGTTTTAGATTCAGCTTTTTCTGAAATTCATAAACTTAGGGACAAGCTTCAAAGTATAACAAAACAAATGGCTCATGACCATGCTCCGGATTTGGTTAAAAGTTATGGTTTGATACAGCAAGAGTTTGAAATTAGAGGAGGTTACAACATTGAAACCTCCATTAACAGGGTTTGCAACGGTATCGGCATAGACAAAGATATGCAAGAGCGCTTGTTTTCCGAACTTAGCGGTGGAGAAAGGACTCGGGTTAACCTGGCCAGGATAATTCTATCGGATGCTGATATTCTACTTTTGGACGAGCCTACAAATCACTTGGATATTAATGCCGTTGAGTGGCTGGAAGATTATTTGAATACCTTTAAAGGTACTGTTGTGGTTATATCTCACGACCGATATTTCCTTGACAGAATAACAGAAAAGATTGTTGAGATAGAGGACGGAGTAGCAATCAGCTATGATGGGAATTACAGTAAATATGCAATACTGAAAGAGCAAAGGCGGATTGAGCAGCTGAGGAATTATGAACAGGAGCTTAAAAAGATCAAACAGCTAGAAAATGCAGTAAAAAGGATGCATGATTGGGCCAATCGCGCTGATAACCCAAAGCTGCATAAAAGAGCCTTTGGTATGGAGAAACGCTTGGAAAGAATGCAGGAGAATGCCACTCCAAAGCCGAAAACAGAGCGAAAACTATCTAAGTCTTTTAAATCAGGTCTTTTTTCGGGTACAGATGTTCTCAGCTTGAAAGGAATACAAAAAAGCTTCGATGACAGAATTCTATTCGAGGATGTAAATCTGCTTTTGTCAAAAGGAGACCGATTAGTATTATTAGGGAATAATGGGACAGGGAAGACTACGCTGCTGAAAATAATACTTGGAGAAATAGCTCAGGATGGTGGAATTGTAAAAATAGGACCTAGTGTAAGGATTGCTTATCTGCCGCAGATTGTAACCTTTGACCAACCAGAGCTGACCGTATTAGAAACAGCACGTCGAGCGTTGGTTATTAGTGAGGAAACTGCCCGAAATCTTCTCGCAGGATTTTTATTTACAGGCGAAGATGTCTTCAAAACAGTGGAAAACCTATCAGGAGGAGAACGCAGTAGACTAAAGCTTTGTCTTTTAATGCAAACAGGTGTAAATTTATTAATACTTGATGAGCCTACAAATCACCTGGATATAGCCTCAAGAGAATGGGTGGAAGAGGTGTTGGAAGCATTTGAAGGAACTATACTCTTTGTTTCCCATGACCGATACTTTATTAGAAAATTTGCAAAAAAGGTATGTGAACTGGAGGACGGGAAGCTTTACAGCTTTGATGGTGATTATGAAGAGTATAGAGCTTGGAAGCGCTACGATGCCCAGAGGAAAAAAGAATCCGAACAGGTTGCAAAGCCTGATAAAACGAAAAAAGACACCCGTATAAAGAAGCCCAGTCCCAAGGCTATTGAGAAGAAATTGCTTGCTCTTGAGAAGGAGATTGACCTCGCTGAACAAAGAATAAGCGAAATAGATAATGAGATGGAAATTCATGCAACCGACTATGAACTGTTGGAAGAGCTTCTTCATGAAAAACAAGCCTTGGAGGAAAAACACGAGGATTTAATCTCTCAATGGATGGAATACCAATAGCTAACCTTGCATCCGCCTATTGATATCATCCTATGTTAGGGTTAGTATACACCAATGGGACACGGAGATAGGAGCCTTACTCCATCGGTTTGGTGCCTATAGAGTGAGTCAAATGCGCCGCTCCGTGAATCCATCCGGATTCAAGTCGCGTAGCTTCGCAATCCATGCTTCACTGACGCCATTTGACATCACTCACCGCACCTGATACGTTTACTGTAATGCTGAGCGTAGCGGCCCCCTTTGTCATCCGAGCGCAGCGCAGCGGAGTCGAAGGATCTTCTATGTGACATTAAACGCAATAGGTGCCGCAAGTGATAACAAGTCGACCTTTTTTTGGATAAGATTATCTCTATCTGCTAATAATGATAAACACATATAATCATTTTTAGAGATATGGAGAGTGTACCCTTATGATGCTAAAAGGTCTTAAGAATCTATTTATATACAAAAAGCCTTCAGAACATGGATTCAGGTTCCCGGAAGACCCTCAGGAATCAGACAGATGGAGCAGTTACAGGGGAAAGAGAAGAAATCTACAGGATAATAATGAATCAGATAATTCCCGGAATAACCAGGATGACAATCAAGACCAGCATAATGAAAAAGGTCAAAATAATAAAAATGAAAAAGAAGACAAAAAACATGAAGCTAAGCATGATAAGAGGGATAAAACAGAACAGGCCCGGATTATCAAGCCTATACCTGTGAAGAAACTTGTGAAAACTGTAAATGACGAGGGAAAAAAGAAAGACAGTAC
>JAAYPU010000319.1 GCA_012519645.1 Clostridiales bacterium
GCGTGAAATATTAAAGTTCCCACACCTGCTGAAACCAGTGCAACAGATGTATCTAATCCTGTTAGGATAGGTACCAGTACAGTTGCACCAAACATAGCAATAAGGTGTTGAAGTGCAAGAATCACTTTTTTAGCTACGGAATTTTGAGTAGGGTTAGTTGATACTTTTTCTGACATAATAAGCCTCCTTAAATTTTAAAAATTGGAGGAGAAGAGTTTACTCTTTTCCCCTTTTCAGCCTCACTGAGCTAATTTAAAGGTTAGATATAGATTAGTCAATAAAAAAGACTTCCTGCGCTAGCAAGAAGCCATACTTGTCCTGAAATTACGTGAAATATATCATGTCTATCTTGCCAGCCTCACCGGACTGAATTAAAGATATAATATTCTATTTATCCAATACTAACATGTTTATAAGATAATTACAATATGATTTTATATTATAATTTAAAAAAATACAAATATATACGAAAAGTGACATTTTGTAAGGTGCTGAAAAATTGAAATTTTATTGAGATTATACAATGGTTGAAATATAATTATAATGGAATAATAGAAGAGAGCAAAACAGCCATAAATAACGAATGTCTATGATTGCTGAGGAGAATATGATACGTATGAGCGATGTGTATTTTATTAGAAATTCAAGTTCAAAATTTGATGAAATCGGAAGAGACGCGTTAGTGCTATTGCAAAAAATAGAAGGAGATACGAGCCACATATTTGATAAAGAGGTACCTATCAAAGTACATTTTGGAGAAAAAGGAAATGAAACATACATTCCTGCAAAATGTTACGATGAAATAATAAATTATCTGAAAGGAAAAGGCGTTTCACCGTTTTATATTGAGTCCAATGTATTATACAGGGGCAGCAGAACGACCACGGAGTCACATATTTTAACAGCTAAAAACCACGGATTCACACAAATCCCAATAATTATCGCCGATGGTGAAATCGGAACTGAGTTCGATGAAATAGAAATAAATAAGGAATATATTAAAAAATGTAAAATTGGTAAAGGTTACGGAAAATATAAACAATTTATTGTGATGAGTCATTTTAAGGGACATATAGAAGCAGGGTTTGGCGGTGCTCTTAAGCAGCTTGCTATGGGATTTGCTGCACGAGGCGGAAAGTTAGAGCAGCATTCCGGCATTTCTCCGATTGTAAATGCAAAGAAATGCAGTTCCTGCGGTCTTTGTGAAGAAAAGTGCGATTTTGATGCAATATTTAGGACGGATACTGCTGTAATTGATGAAAGTAAATGTGTTGGCTGTGCGGGGTGTATTGCGGTATGTCCTCATGGTGCCATTAGAAATACATGGAGTGGCTCGAATTTTATGCAGAATCTGTCTGAATATGCCTATGGAGCTGCAAAGGATAAAGATATAATATACATTACCTTTGTTCATAATATTACCAAGGATTGTGACTGTATGGGCGTATCCATGGAGCCGATTACCGAGAATATAGGAATTTTAGCCGGAAAAGACCCTGTTGCATTAGACACCGCGTGCTTGGATTTGGTACAAAAAAGCAGCGGAGAAAAGCTCTTTGAAAACGGCAGAGCTTCACTTAAGCATGCACAAAAAATCGGATTAGGGACAATGGACTATAAGATAATTGAAATAAAGTAAAAAATAAAGTAAAAATACTATATGAATTTTGATATCAAATCTAATACTATTATGGTAAATACTACGTTTGATATTATAATAACTGTTTTTTTAGAAAGACGATCGATAATTTTTTCAAAAATTGGCTGGAATAGATAAATAAACAAAATTCCTCCGAGCCCAAATCTTATTGATGGGGAAAGTGCTATTCTGCCTTGAAAATTAATATTGTAACTCGAATATGTCTGCCATGGCCAGCTGCCTGTTAAGTATTCCAATATGTAGCTGGTAGCTAATTCTAAAGCAGTTGCAGCGGCTGCACATCCGATGAAGATCAAAAACGGAGTAGTATATTTATCTATTTTTGTTTGCTTCTTTTTGCTCAGTCTATAGAATAAAAGGATAAAAATAATTGCTCCAAATCCATAAACGGGGAGGTATGGTCCAAATAAAACACCTCTGTTTGAGAAACCCCATTTATATACTATCACTTCTAAAAAAACTTCATATAGCCAGCCAATGACTGCATACATCATAAAATAAATAAAATATTTTCGAACAATAAATAATATTTCGCTTTTTTTCATATATTTAATTCCCCTTTGAATTATTAATATAAGTTATTATATAGTATAATGAATATAATAAAAATATTTGTTTAAAGATCCACTAAATTTAAAATATTGTTGATAAATATTATTGATTAAATTTATATTTATTGAAAAACAAAGCAGAGCAGATAAGGAGATTCAGAACATGGATAAAATTCGAATAGGTATTGTAGGCTATGGGAACCTTGGAAAAAGTGCTGAAATTGGGATCAGGCAGAATAAAGATATGGAGCTTGCGGGAATATTTACAAGACGTGACCCTTTGTCAATAAATACTGTTACAGAAGGTGTGCCTGTATATCATTTGGATGCGTCAGAAACCATGAAAGATAAAATTGATGTAATGTTATTATGCGGCGGAAGTGCATCAGATATTCCTGAGCAGGGTCCGATGTTTGCCGGTATGTTCAATACTGTGGACGGGTATGATACGCATGCCAATATTCCGGATTATTTTAATACAATAAATAATATAGCACTCAAAGCAGGTAAGCTATGTATCGTTTCCAGCGGATGGGATCCGGGAATGTTTTCTATTAACAGATTGTATGCAGAAGCGATTTTGCCTGAGGGAAATACATATACTTTTTGGGGGAAGGGTGTAAGTCAAGGACATTCGGATGCAATAAGGAGAGTAAAAGGAGTTTTAGATGCTAAGCAATATACCATACCTAAGGAAAATGCCATTGAAACAGTAAAACGAGGACTTATGCCGGAGCTTACGGTAAGGGAAAAGCATTTGAGAGTGTGCTTTGTGGTCGCAGAAGAAGGTGCGGATAAAAAACAAATAGAGCATGATATCGTAACTATGCCTAATTATTTTTCAGACTATGATACTGATGTGCATTTTATTACACAGGAAGAACTGGACAAGGAGCATAGCGGTCTGCCCCATGGCGGAGTTGTGATCCGTTATGGCAAGACCGGTTTATATGGAGAAAACAGCCATACGATCGAGTATAAACTGCAATTAGATTCAAATCCGAATTTTACCGCAAATGTGATGCTTGCTTATGCGAGAGCAGCATACCGGCTGAATATAGAAGGCGTTACAGGGGCAAAAACAGTAGCTGATATTGCGCCTGCTTATCTTTCATTGAGATCCGGTGAAGAAATAAGAAAGGATATAATATAGCTGAGAAAATTTATAACTATAATTTTTCAGTTCTCATTTTTTTAGTCTATTTATTTGCTATGTGCAAAATTTTATGATAAAATTGAAAAACAAAAAAATTAATAGGTAATACACGCTGAGTCCAGAAATGGAGCGGGAGAACCAATCTTGGGGTGAATCACTTTTAGTGTAGGGTTATCTTTTCAACCCGAATCCGTCAGCTAATCTCGTAAGCGGATAGAAGAGAAATTAAGTATTGCTATTTTTTGGTATCGCCATTTTAAAAGCTACGGAGATTTCTCTGTAGCTTATTTTATTAAGAGTATTACTTTGTTAAATAATAAAAATATTTAAAGCTGATAATATTGGGGGGTATTAAGTATGAATATACGAGTTGGTTTGTTTGGCTTTGGGCGAACAGGATCAGTAGTGGCAAAGGAGATTCTCAACGAGGAAGGGTTAGAATTAAGATGGGTGTTGCGAAAATCCGTAAAAAATGAAGGCGAGTTTGCGAGTCGCCTGCTTGGTTATGACTATGATGAAGGCAAAATAATATCTATACAGAGTGTTGACTTTGAAAACTTTTATAAAGATAACATGGTAGATGTTATTATTGATTTTTCAAGTTCAAGCTCAATTGAAGAATATAAAAATGCACCTAAATACGGCATACGCATCGTATCTGCTATTTCACATTACAGTGAGGAAGATTTTGCAAAGCTAAAAGAGCTCAGTAAGCAGACAGCTGTATTGTATTCTCCTAATATTACTTTAGGCATAAACTTTTTGATAGAAGCTTCAAAAATGCTTAAAAAAATTACGCCTAATGCGGATATAGAAATTGTTGAAGAACATTTCAGAGATAAAAAAGAAGTATCAGGTACTGCAATAAGAATTGCAGAAGATTTAGAATTAAATAAAGATGAACATGTAAATTCCGTTAGAGTCGGAGGAATTGTCGGTTCTCATGAAGTGATTTTCGGACTTCCGAACCAAGTTATTAGACTGAAGCATGAATCATTGGACAGAGCAGCTTTTGGACAAGGTGCCATTTATGCGGCAAGATGGATCATGGGAAAAGAAAAGAGTCTTTACAGTATGGAGGAAGTGGTATCTTCGATCTGGAACAATAATGAAGATAAGTCATAATATACGGGGAAATTTCTTAATTGAAATTTCCCTTAATTAATAATAATTGGTTTTCAGAAGATTCTTTCAAAAAGTACAAAATGGCGTAAATTATGTTACAATTGTTAAGTAAAAAATTAACGTATAAGTGTCAAAATTAACCTTTAAACACTTATTGATTGGTGGGAGTATGAAGCATATTTTTATTGTAAATCCGATTTCCGGTGCTGGGAAAGGATTAAGAGTATCAAATAACATTGATAGAGTATGTAAAGAAAAGGAATTGGATTATACGATCCATTTTACCAGCGGCCCTAAGGATGCTACCAGGATAGCGGGTATGTACAAGCATCATAAAAACCATATATACAGCGTGGGAGGGGACGGAACGCTTTCTGAAGTTTTAAATGGTATTATAGGTTCTGAAAATATTCTCAGTGTCGTTCCTTCGGGAAGCGGCAATGATTTCTTTAAAACTCTTAAAAACATAAACGGAAAAGAAATAATCGATATAGGTAAGATAAATGATTTGTATTTTATCAATATAGCTTCAATCGGTATTGACGCTGAGGTTGCCTATAATGTTAATATATTAAAGGAATTCAAGATACCGAGTTCTCAGGTATATAATGCCAGTATTATATACTCATTGCTCAAATACAGCTTTAAAGAAATTGAATTTGAGTTAAATCAGAGCTGTATTAAAGGGCGATATACCCTGTTAACCATATGCAACGGTCAATATTACGGCGGAGGTTTCAGAATCGCTCCCGAAGCACAAATAAATGATGGATTGTTCGATGTGTATTTTGCCGATAAAATGTCAAAATTATTGATTCCACATATGGTATTAAAATTAAAAAAAGGAACTCACGAATCCTCAAGATATGTAAATAAAAAGAAAGCAGATTCCATAATGATACAATCGGAGAATTTGATATGTTGTAATGTGGATGGCGAAATAATAATAGATAATAAATTTGATATAAAAATCATAAAAAATGCTATCCAAGTCTTTAATGATAAAGAATGGATAAATCAACTTATTGAATTTTAAAATTATATATATTTTCTGCTCAGTTAGTCAAGATGATGCAGGATTTCTTGAATTGTACTGAAGTGATATAAGAAAGCTGCTTAATAAAAAGTAAGAGCTGTACGAGAATCGATCCGTACAGCTCTTTTTGAATTTTATTATTATTGGATCATAAAAATGTTGCTGATGCGATATTTTTATGCTTTTCTCCGGGTTATAATTATAATTGATAATAACAAATTTGGAATTAGCTCGTGTAACTACTAATCTGTCTCAGGTAATACAGGATGTTAGTTGGTGTTTTTAAAGGGTATAAAATTAACTAAGTACTAAAAACTAAATGATGCTGGGCATCAGGGTATAGGGTATAGAGTATAGGTTAGAGGTTAGAGGTTGGAGGTTAGTGAAGGAGGAAATTTTGCTGAAAGCAAAATTTCTGCATCATCTTTTAGTTATTAGTTTTTGGAAGGAGGAAATAATATGGTTACGATAAGTTCAAGGGACAGCATATTTGAACTGGTGACAAAATATCCGGAATTGAAGGATGCTTTGTTTGAGCTTGGATTTGTAGACATAGTCAAGCCGGGTATGCTTCAAACCGCGGGAAGATTTATGAATCTTGAAAAAGGCTCAAAACTGAAAGGAATACCATTAACAACAATTAAGGAAAAGCTTTATGAAAAAGGATTTGAATTGAAGGAGGCGTAATAATGAGCGAATTTATCAATAACAGAGAGTACAGGCAAAAAAGGCTGAAGGAATTAATAAAAGAATTACATGACGGTGCCAGTGTAGCAGACGTAAAAGCTGCTTTTGCCGAGTTGACCGATGGTATCAGTGCGGTAGAGATTGCAGAAATAGAGCAGGCTCTTGTCAATGAAGGAATGCCTGTAGAGGAAATTCAAAGATTATGTGATGTACATGCTGAGATCTTTAAGGGGTCTATTGAAGATATTCATAAATGTGATGTATGCAATGTTCCGGATTTTGAAGAAGGCCATCCTGTTGATACATTTAAGAAAGAAAACAGAGCTATTGAGAAACTGCTGGATGAGATCGAAGTATATTTAGATGCCTATACATCATATCCGGAATCAGAACAATTGAATAATCTGAAAATGAGATTGAAAAAAATCAGCACAATAGATAAGCATTATAAAAGAAAGGAAAATCTTATATTTCCATATATGGAGAAGTACAATATCACAGCACCGCCAAAGGTTATGTGGGGTGTTGATGATGAGATAAGGACGTCGATTAAAGAGACGCTGAGTTTTCTAAATGAAGAAAAGCCAAATGTATCTATTGTCGAATCTAAAGTAAAGGAAATGATGACAAAAATTCGCGATATGATATTTAAAGAAGAAGAAATCATGTTTCCTATGGTTTTAGAGACTTTTTCCGAACAGGAATGGATAGAAATAGAAAAGAGCAGTGCCGAAATAGGTTATACTTTGCTGGATGCAGTAAAAAGATGGCGACAGGCTACAGTAGTTAAAGAGACTATTGACCGTGAAAATCCGACAGAGTGGATAACATCAAGCCAGCCTGTACCGGAAAACGCTCCGGATATAATTATCAACAGAATTCAAAGAGACTCTAATACTGTGATTCCATTTGATGCCGGAAGTATGACCGCCAAGGAGGTAAATGCCGTTTTAAATACCGTACCCATTGATATGACCTTTGTGGGTGCTGACAGCAAGGTGAAGTATTTTACTCAAGGCAAGGAAAGGGTTTTTGACCGCCCATTGACTATAATAGGCCGAGAGGTCAAGAATTGTCATCCTCCAAAGAGCGTTCATATTGTAGAAAAAATTATTGAAGATTTGAAAAGCGGGAAAAAAGATAATGAAGATTTCTGGATAAAAATGGGGCCGAACTTCGTATATATCCGATATTTTGCGGTCCGCAGCAAAGAAGGGGAATTCTTAGGAGTATTGGAGGTAACGCAAAACATTAAACCTATAATGGAGCTTGAAGGAGAAAAAAGGCTTATTGAGAACTAATAATAAGAACTGAAATCAACTGAAAACTGAAAACTGACAACTGAAAGATAAGGAGGGAATTTGCTTTATTAAAGCAAATTCCTACAATCAATCTTAAATCAACAACAATCGTTTAACTATTGTTCAACCATCGTTCAACTATCGTTTAACAGGAGCAAAGCTTCAATATACCGGCATGAAGAGTAATACTCCATACACCATACACCATAAACCATTTATGACTGAAGGGATTTTTTGGAATGAAAAAAATTTTAATGTGTATTTGTGCTTTTTTACTGATTTCATTTGTGCTGCTCGGATGTGCTGAAGAAAACGGTGCATCTCCAAGTGAAAACATGGTCAATGAGCCTCCTGATGTTGTTTCCAGTGCTACGAAGGAACGTTACAGGGAAAATGAGATCAGGGAATATCAGGGAGCGAGGCTGGATCCTGCCATCGGACCAAGGGACAATTCTATAAAAGGCGTTCAGAATGTAGATATAGATAAATATAGCTTGAGTGTCAGCGGACTTGTCGATAAGCCTGTAAGTTTAGAATACGGAGATGTGCTTAAGCTGGATGCATATCAACGAAAGATCACCCTGTATTGTGTCGAGGGATGGGATGCAACTATTCTTTGGGAAGGTGTACTTCTGAAAGATATAATGGACATAGCGGGAATAAAGAAGGAGGCCAATACGGTTATTTTCCATGCGGTAGATGGGTATACAACTTCATTGCCTCTTGAAGAAATTATTACTAATCAATTGATATTGGCTTATTCTGCTAACGGACTTGAGCTGCCCCCTGAAATGGGTTATCCATTTATTGTAGTTGCAGAGGATAAGTGGGGCTACAAATGGGCTAGATGGGTATCTGAAATTGAGCTCTCCGATAATCCGAATTATCGTGGATACTGGGAACAACAAGGATACAGCATTGAGGGAACAATCGTAAGAACTAATAAATAATAACTAAAAACTAAGAGTTAAGGAGGAAACCTGCCATTAGGCAGGTTTCTCCATTTATAACTTTTATATAATCAGAGAAAAGAGAGAAATAGAAAAGGAGGAAATTTTGCTGTAAGGGGTCCGGAATATAACTGAAAACTGACAGCTGAAAGATAATGAAGAAATTTGCTTATGCAAATTTCAACCTTTACTATCAGTTATCAGTTATCAGTTATCAGTTATCAGTTATCA
>JAAYPU010000027.1 GCA_012519645.1 Clostridiales bacterium
AGGTTTTCAGTTGTTGCTTCTAAGTTGTTCAATGTATGTTCCAAACGATTTTGCTGAGCCCCGTAAGTAGCTCTTTGCTGATTTACTTCATCTATTGCTGCATCTAATTGTGTTTTAGTAAAGGCATCTCCACCTGCACCGGTCAAAGCTTCTAAAGCAGTAGTTGTAGCTTCTGAGATAGTCAATGAGGTTGTTGCATCATCAGAAATAACGATATCTACGTTTTCTTCAAATACATTTTTACCGTTGAATTTAGTATTAGCCAAGATGTTATCGATTTCATCCATCAATGCGTCTACTTCAAGGTTAATATTTTCTACGTCTGTACCTGAATCATATGTTCCGTTGGCTTTCTGAACTAACAGTTCTTCCATTCTTGTAAGCATATCACTAACTTCTGTCAGTGCGCCTTCTGCAGTTTGCAGATATGAAATACCGTCTTCAGCATTTTGAGCTGCTTGCTCCAAACCTCTGATTTGTGCTCTCATTTTTTCAGATATAGCCAATCCTGCTGCGTCATCTGCTGCTCTGTTGATAGCATATCCTGATGATAATTTTTCCAATGCTCTAGCTTGTGAATTTGTTGCTCCGGCTAATTTGCTGTAAGTATTCATTGCTGAAATATTGTGCATTATTCTCATAACTATTTTCCTCCTTGAAATTGTTATCGGTATCCTTACCGTTAAAATTGTGTGAAGGCCTTCACATTATTACTTATCGGATGTAAAAATAATAATTAAATAGTTTTATAAAAATTTTTTTTAATTTTTAACCGATGTAAACAATAGTTGAACATTAGTTAAACGATAGTGCAATAATAGCGCAGGGGCAAACAGGGGCGACGGAAGATGAAAGTTATTAAAAAAAGAATATAACAACTGTCAACCCGTTGAAAAAACAAAAAAAGAATTTGACTGTAGTCAAATTCCTTCATTCATTAATCACTAATCACTAATTACTAATCCCTGAAACCAGAGACCTGAGACCTTATATTACAAGTTCTTAAACTCTGTCAGGTTATCCAAGGATATATTATATGCCTCCTGATTTTCTCTTCTTATATCATTAAAAATTTCTTCTCTGTGAATCTTAATACTTTTGGGTGCATCGATACCAAGCTTTACTTTTCCATCCTCACATTGAAGAATAGTGATTTTTATGTTATTTCCAATCATAATGCATTCATTTGTTTTTCTTGTCAGAACCAGCACATTAATCACCTTCCTTTTGTGAGAAGATGAAATGCTTTGTTTTGTATTTATCTTCCTGCAATACTATCTGCAAAGCTTCCCTCGTATCTGCATTAATAATAATGGGTGCCAGTAAATTTGCAGTGGATTTTGATACCTCTTCTTTAATGTTAATAATATTAAAAACAGCAAGCTGTTCCATACTGTTTACATGAATATCCGATAATTCTTCATCTGAAATTTCTGTCTCATAATCAGGAAAAAAATCCCATGGCTTTATAAGCAGGAAACAGATGCTTTCCTCATCCATACTTTGCAATAGAAAAAGCTTGGGATTATCAGGCATTTCAAAGAGTATATATTTTTTATATTCTTCCAAGCCTAATATGCCTTTAGGAAAGGTAATAATCCTGTCGTCTTCCATTTCTATTTCGCCATAATATTTTGTATTTACTATCACTCTTATTCTCCCGCTTTCTTTATTACGAAAACTATTGCAATATCTTGCAAAAGCCTCCTTAAATCTAAATTCTTAATTCTTAATTCTTAAATTGAGGAAATTTCAGTAATTTCCTCAGTTTACAGGTAGTCCAGTAAAGTAGGCTGTAAAATATACGCTCCTGCAGAAAGTGTAGCTTCGTATACAGCGGTCATTGATTTGTATTCTATGGATTTTTCCGCAATGTCAATATCTTCTATGGAAGAAAGCAATTCAGTAAGGTTCAATGTGTCGGTTTCATTTTTTTCCTTTGCGGCTTCCATCCTGTTTACCTTCGCACCTACTTCGGATAGCAAGGACAAATACCCGTCCAAATGCTGATTCAATTCTTCTATTCGAGTATCTAAATTAGCCGGGGTAGGCGTACCTAAGGCATTATAAATTTCATGAAGTGTATCGCTAATAGATACAGTAGAATTGGAAGGATTGAAAAACCTTTCTGAGTTGATATTTATACCCACGGTTACTCCGGGAGATATTTCAGTATATATAATTCCTGTATCCGAACTTCCGCTTGAATACACCAGCGTATTCGTCCCATCCACATCAAAAGGTGCATTGATAGTATCGTATCCCGCAAAAAGATATCTGCCCTCATAGCTGGTATTTCCAAACTGTGCGATTTCTTCTGTGAGCTGAATGATTTCCTCTCTTATTGAATATAATTCTGTTTCCGAATAGGTGCCGTTTGCCGCTTTCATAGTAAGCTCCTGAGCACGCTGTACTGCACCGACAACACCCTGCAGAGCATCATCAGTCGCATCCAACCAACCGATCGAATGCTTTATATTAGACAGATATTTATCATTTTTACTGATAGAAGAATTTAAACTCATAATCCGTGATACCTGAAAAGGATCATCCGATGGCCGCGATATTTCCTTAAAGCTGGATAAATGGTTCTGTGTTTTTTGCATAGCCTGAAGGTTTCTATTCAGGTTTGTGAGAAAATTCCTCGTTAAACTTTTATTTGTTACACGCATTTTTATTCACCTCTTATCGGACCATGTTCAATACGGTATCCATCATTTCAGTCAATGTGCTGATCACTTTTGCATTTGCCGCATATAAGTCAGCAAATTTGATAAGGTTGACTGTTTCTTCGTCAATAGAAACACCTGAAATGGATTCCTCCCGTGCTTCGAGCTTGGCTATCAAAGCTTCTTCAGTTATTAAACCGGTATTAACTCTATTTAAATCAGACCCGACTATTGAAACAATATCTTCATAAATATCGCCCATAGTTCTGCCTGTTTGGTCTGGTTCGATCTTCATAGTAGCAGCATTATAATTCCCTGCTAAATATAGTTCGAGAGTTGAAACATCAATAGGCAGTCTTGTTTCACTCAGCTGTGATATTGCCAAAGCCCTGGACCCATCTCCGGCCACAGTACCCGTAAGCCCTGCTCTAATCAATGACACATTCGATTCAATAAGTGGATTTACCTGTATTGTTTCTGCCGTAAATTCAGAACCGCTGCTGATCGTAAAAATCGGAGTTCCTGTTGTATTGCCGTCCGTCAGAACATAATTAACTATTGTTGCAACAGTGAAAGCTAAATCATCCAAGCTATCTTTATATTTTCTAACTTGAGAAAGGGCTTTTAGGTTTCCTGCAATTTCACCATTTTTCAGATCGACGGCCGTAAAGTCTGTACCGTCGTCATAACCTACCTCACCGGTACTTATATCTATTGACAGCTTGTAAGCCGGAGGCGTTTTAGTATTAAATCCCAGAATTTCCGTTCCGGTATCCGACTCTGTAATTTTAATACGTGAAAATTCATCATACTCTACGCTTATGTTTACTAGTGCGGACAGCTCATCTAACAGTACGCCTCTCTGGTCTTCCAAATCATTGGCATCCACACCCTTTAAGCTTGTTTTATAGATTTGGTCGCTTAACAATTGAATATCTCCGATAAGGCTGTTTACTTTATCTACCTTACTGGCTATTAAATTTAATGTATCAGCATCCAATGTATCGATCTGATTGGACATTTGGTTCATCATATCAGTAAAGGTTTTTGTTGCCTGTAAAACTATGGTCCTGCCGTTTGTTCCTTCAGGGCTTTCAGCCAAATCCGACCATGCATTCCACATGGCGTCCATCGCAGCATTGAGTCCCGTATCGTCAAATGCAAAAATAATTTCTGACTGCTCTAAAACAGCTTGAGCCGCTGCATATGTTCCATGGTTGGCATATTCATGCCATAGCTGGGAATCCAAATATTTATCTCGAATTCTTTCTATGTTATTTACATCTACTCCGGTACCTATTTGAAAGTTTGCAAAATTATAGGGAGCTGATTCAGATAAGATTACTCTCTGTCGTGAATACCCTTTTGTATCCGCGTTTGCTATATTATTACTAGCTGTTTGTGTTGCAAGGGAATTGGATCTGAGTCCCTTTAATGCAGTATTATAAGTAGAAAAAATTCCTGGCATAAATTCACCTCCATTTTAAACTGATTCATCAATATAAGGCTTTGTTTTAACGTCACCTTTCATTTTACCGTCTTCACTATATCCGCTTCCTGATTTTAATAGAGCTTGCTGTATGATATACATCATGTTATTGTTATATTCAATGCTTTGATGCGTCAAAAGCATATTTATTTCCTGATACTCTTTAACTTCTTCATATATATCTTTTATTTCTTTGACTATTTGATCAACTGTTTTCTGATCTTTCTGCGGTATTTCTATTTCGCTTATTTTCATTTCTCCATAAGCAGACAGACGTTTTTGTTCAGTTTCGTCTAATCTGTTAATTAAATCCACTTTCTTTTCCAATAATACAGATAAAGCCCTGTTATCATTACGAATCAGGACTTGTTTTTCTTCTTTTACAATATCATTTAGTTCAGATAAAATATCTCTTTGTTGTTTCAAAATATCAAGAATTTCCATTAGTCTACTCCCCGGATTATTGATAATTGATAATTGATAATTGTTAATTTATTATGGATTAATATTAAGCATAGAGGTTAGAGGTTAGAGATTGGAGGTTAGAGGTTAGTGAAGGTTGAAATTTGCTTTAAATAAAGCAAATTTCTTCATTCCCTTTTCTCTCTTCTCATTTCTCTATGATAAACTATACACGATACACGATACACGACAGAGTCATTCTTTCATTTTTTGAATTATCTTACCAGCCA
>JAAYPU010000028.1 GCA_012519645.1 Clostridiales bacterium
AAGAGAAAAACTCAATGGTGCAGACCCATATGAATGGGCTAAAGAATACATTAAAGAATTAAATAAAAAAGAAAAAGAAGAAAAAAGAAGCGTTCACTTAGGGATTGAAGAAAAACTTAACTGAACAGCTTCAAGCGGGGCAAAAGTAAAAGACCTGTTACCATCTAGCATAAAAGCTTGTAGTAGCTGGTCTTTTACTTTTATTGTTTACTACACTCATATTAAAAAGATAAGTGTCGCATCTAACAGAGATAATCTGGTAAATTATTTGAGAGCATGTGTGCCTAAAATGGAGGGACATAGTAAAATACACGTAGTACCATAACCTAGCGTAGTGTTTCAAGAAAAGCCGTGAAACTGTCAGAAATCCTTTCAGTGGTGTTTGTTTCATGCAACCAAAGCACAATATCATGATGTATTGTATGATAGCAAATATAGTTTCCACCTGGATCTGTTGCAATTGGTACTAGTTTTGTATTTTCATTTTTTAGTATATCTATCGCATCATAGACCGTTTCTAAGTCATCTTTGTTGAATGAAAGAAGGCTTTTTAACAATCGCCCTTTTGATACTTCTGTATCAAATATTTTTTTGTCAGGCCGACCTCCGTTATTTTGTTTTATATAGGAAATAATATCTGGTGGCAATTTAAAACCATTGTCGGCTTCAAAACATTCAACAGCATTATCGTTCTTAAGTGGCTTGACATATTTCCAAGTTAAATTGTTCATAATTACACTCTCCTTTATCTATTTCCTTTTCCGCCACCCCAAATGACTTTACCACCAGTATGCCCAGTTTTTGCATGTATCTTAGCATCAACTAATTGCATTTTTCCTTTTTCGGCATCGTGGTGCCAAGTATATCCATCCGGGGTTTCACCATCCCTTATTTGTGCCAGCTGTTCATCTGTAAATTTTACAGCTAGTTCAGGATCATTTTGTACAGCTTCTTTTAGTTGATTATTACATTCTGAAAATTGCTCATTATCGGTAGATTCGAGCAATCCTTCTGGTAACTGTGCATCAAAAACACTATCAAATTCTGGAACTACAACTTCAACTAATTCACCTTCACTATTCTCTACAACCTTAACCACAAAAGGAACACCTGTTTCAGGGTGTTTTTTCCCTTCAAGGTCCTGATTCCGTGTGGGTACTCGTTCAATCCCTTTTTCCAGATTCATTTGTATTATTGATTCCAAAGATTTGCTTTTAATTATGTCAATATCAGGCTCAACACTTCGTTTGCCTATTTCGCTATACTCTTTGATCTTTGCTATTTCTTTCACTTTAACTGCTTCTGCAGCCTTTGCAGCATTAGAGACTGCTGAAATAATTTCAGTTATCATTTCATGCCACCTCCTTTTACTGCATTAATAACATCCATCACATCCTGGTCTCCACACTTTATAAAAAAGTTCTTTGTAGACGCTTCTATGTCAACATCTTTTTCATACTGGTATTTAAGCATTTCAGAAACAATTAGAATACCCATTTTTCTTGTATCTCTTGAATATAGTTGTTTTATTTTGTTTTTAAAATCTTGTACTCTTTCCGCAGTCGGAGTTCTTAGTAAATTTACTACTGACTCACTTACATCTTCAGAAATTACTTTTCCTACACTATATATACCTATCATGAAGTATCCGATTATAGATTCGGATAATACTACAGCTATTAGCTTATTCAAATCATTACACAAAACTAGATCGACACACTTTACACATAAGATGTTTTCGATTTCCTCTCGTGCGTGATTTATCGCTGAAATGCAGTAATCAGCTTCGCATATGAGGAGAGTATTGATTAGTTTAACAGCTATACGATCAACCGCATCTGCAGTAGCATCTTTTACCAGACTTAAATTAATTAAAAACATCTTCTGCTTAAAATCTTTATTATATAGGTTTTCATCCAGCACAAAATTGTCTTCAATCGGGTTAATTTTTACCTTGACAGGCTGTGTCATTCCCTCTTTATGACAAAGAGCAAAACCTGTTCTTAATGTACCTAAGTAAATAGCTTCATCTTCACATATTCCTATTGTATTAGCAATTATCTCTTGATCATCCGCTGATACAACTCTTTGAATTATTTTATTTGAAGAGTTCTTTATTACATCCGGAGCAAGTTTTGAGGGTATTTGCTCAGCAATAATAACTCCTTGTCCATAAGAACGCATTTCTGCGATCATATTTGTAAAGTGTTCAACAGCCTTACCTTTTGGATTGCCCATATTTTCAGAAGAACGTTCCGTATCTACATTTTTCAACAGCCTATGTGCCTCTTCAATAACCAGCAGATGTTGAAGACCAGACTTCCTATTTCCCTGTACTTCTTTATACACTTGACGATATTCGTTAATAAACACAATTAATAGGCCAACACAAAATGCTTTATCAGAGTCGTCAGCTAATCCTTCTAACTCAAACACTACATTCTCATTTAGCAATTTTTCCATATTAGCATATTCATTTGTGTTAAACATATAGCCTTTGGAGCCATTGCAAAGACTCTCTAGTCTTGTCTTAATGGCCGTTTTAATATTGCCTGCAACCTCTCCCTCATACTGCATTTCATTGTCTATGTATCTTTGAATTTCACATTTCAAATCATACATGGTGGGAAAAAGATACTTATGAGAACTGATATTATATTTTCTTTTCATAGCTTCCAAGTCAAAAAAATCTACCGGATTCTCCCTATTAACCAGAAA
>JAAYPU010000320.1 GCA_012519645.1 Clostridiales bacterium
CATCCGTTATCTCTCATGGTGTGGATCTCGAAGAGCTGAACTTTATAATATTTCAGGGACTACCATATTCTACGGCTGAATATATCCAAGCGCTTTCAAGGGTTGGCAGGAAACACCTAGGGATTGTCCTTGTTTGGTTTTATCCAAATCGAGTTCGCGATGATAGTTATTTCAGAAATTTTTCTCGATATCATGATACTTTAGACCACCAAGTGAAACCAGTTCCTGTAAACAGATCCTCTCGATTGGGTATATATCAGACATTAAACTCAATGTTTTGTGCAAGTATATTGGCATACATGTCAAATCTTAAGGGAAAGCCGCTATATCGTAAGCAGGACATTGCTGAGCTCACCCTAGAAGATATGAAAAAAATTGTGCAATTTATGTATAGTATCTACGGCAGTAACGCTCTAGATGTGAATCTCCAAACAGAGGTAGAAAAACGAATCAATGAAGTTATTTTAGGCCAGGGTAGTAATACTGACTTCTTCCCAAAATTACTGGCTAAAACAGGAGATCCTCTATTCAGAAACCAGTCAGGGATGAGAGGAATACAGAATAATTTGGGACTAATTTTGGTTGAAGGAGATCGACGTTATTTATCGGAAAGGAGGGAAATAAATGAATAAAAAATTTGAGCACTCCATCCCCGAGAGCAGTGCTTTCTTCCAGGGACATGTTGGTCAGTACTTTTCTAAAGGTAAGATGAGTTACCAGATCTTTTCGAATTTTGAGGATCGTATTCAGACCGATAACATTAACGTTCCGAAGTTTCGCCCGATCTTCAGTAAATTAATCAATAAATTCATTGCTTTAAGATCCAGAGATGGTTGGGACCAACATCAAATTCTTCCTGACCAGCTCGAACTGCAAGCAGTAAAATTTGTAGACGATCTGGAAGAAGAGTTTTCGGGTTACTATAGGATTGAACCGAAAACAGCAATTTGTAGGAAAAAACTACCTAACAACCGATATTGTAACCACTATTTTGAATTGGGTGAATCAAGAGGATGCGGGCATAATAACACCGAACCTTTTAAACAAATTACATTTATAGCATATTGTGATGAATGTGGGAGAACTGCGCCGCTCCATTGGATGACAAATCTTCGGAATGACTGCCCAACCTGTCGTGCAGAAAGAAGCCTAAATATTCTCCTCTGGGATAAATCTGACTCATTATCTACGTACAGAGTAAAATGCACTCAATGCGGTCACGAGGCGGGGTTGTACTTCATAAAGTGTGATCATTATATTAGAAGATCAGAGAGAAGATTGTCCATCAAACCACCGAGGCGGTTCAAAGGTGTTGCAATACGGGCTTCAACAATAATTCACCCATATGTACATTCTATTCCAGATATCCCTAGTGGAGAGGAAATTGATAATTCCGGGAGGCGAAATACACAAGGGAGAATCTTTTCAGAATCATTTCACGTTTTATTTCCTAATATTGAGGGAGAACACTATCTGTTTTTGCCCGAATTTAGGGCTAATATGGTCAATATTGAGGATTTTTGGGTTTTACCAAGAATCAGCACCTCATGTGAAGATTTAAGTTTAGAAGTTCAAATAAAAAACCAGTGGTCACAAATCCAGTTTATTAATTTAATTAAAACGACAATAAAAACTGCTAACCACTATATCGACGCTGGAGGAAATTCTGACACTATTAGAGAGCGATTTGGCATTAATCTAATAGAAAGCGCTTTAACCGACATGAACAATTTAGACTTTGATGAAAATGATTTACAGGGAATACACTTGGGTATGCATCCATCCGAGGAACAAAGTATTGATTCACCATTGCTCCCAAGGAAGCAGCTCACGCCAAATTTAAAACCGAATGACTACTCTCAGTTTCTAGGGAGGTTTAGATTAAAGGAGATAATGCATATCGCGAATTTCAACATGGTTCAGGCCGTTCTAGGAACAATTAAAGGTTCGACACGGCGGGATCCCCTGCTTTTTGATCCAATTTTTACAGGAAGCGGCGATTCTAGAAGACCAACTACATTCTTAAGGGAGTTTTTAACTGAGGGAATCCTTTTCCATCTAGATTATGGCAAAATTTTGGAGTGGGCAGAAGCAAACAAAATGCACATCGATGAAAGTCTTCAAATTAATCGTGATGACAATAATGAGGAGATTTTATATCGATCCTTAATAACTAATAACAATAAATTTAAAGACGCTGTTTACACTCTACTCCACACGTACTCTCATATGTTAATCCAACAATCGACTATAAACACAGGATTAGATATTCAAAGTCTTGCAGAGATTATATATCCAAAAACTGGATCGTTCTTCATATACTCAACAAGTAGTATTAACATTGGCGGACTTGAAAACACATATCATTATCACCTCGAAGATTGGCTGAATAGAACCGTCGACCTCGCTTCAGATTGTCCACAAGACCCGGCATGTATGATCCATGAAGGTGGATCCTGTAACGCTTGCAGTTATCTGCCGGAGTTTGTTTGTGCGAATTTCAACCAAAATCTTGACCGATCAGTCTTAATCGGAGGACCCAGGTATACTCGCGGGTATCTTTCGCAATGATTAATCCTAGTGTTTATAGAAGGATTATGGAGTATATCCAATCGTACCTAGCAGAACATGGTTCTGCTACGATAGAAGATTTGCTGCGTAATTACCGTGAGTCTACTCCAATAAGCGAACTTGAATTAAAGAGAGTAGTAGCTACAGGAACTGAGGAGGGGTACCTAAAAGTTGAAAAAAACGCTGCAGGTGATAAGTACAACGCTTTAATTTCTCGAATAAAAGCATATCGACCAGAGGAATTGCTAAACTCAGTTGTTATTGTGATCTCGAGACCTAGATTGCGTGAACTTAGCCTATCTGGAATTGAGTATCGTAATCAGTTTATTGAAACTACTGAATGTTTTCAACAAGTTATTTCATCTGCACATCGTGTATTACGGATCTGTTCACCATTTTTACAAAAGGATGTAACTCAAGAAGATGCATATCCTGAATTAGAATATCACCTATCGGAGGCGCTGCTTAGAGGCGTAAATATCCGGATATTAACCCGAGAACTTATGGAAAGGCGATATGTTGAAGTTTCTTGGATAAAAGAACTCGCCAGAGCATTAGAACTAGAGAATAGTGTCACAATTGTTGATTATCATCACACCTCCGATATCGGAACGGTGGTTTCAAGTACGCATGCCAAAATGTTAATTGCTGACAGTGATGTTGCATACATTTGGAGTGCGGAGTTAAGACGTAATAGTTTAATTGCCAATTTCGAAGTCGGTTGTTTACTCTCTGGCCCCGTTGTGTTCGGGCTTTGTGAAGTGTTTGATTCAATATATTCTAATGGACGTGTTATTCTATGAAGAAATTACGTTCGATAGGACATATTGACAAGAACTGTTCTGAAGTGTTATTGAAGACAGGGAATGATGGCATTTGTTCGAACTTATCCCCCTTCTCACTGGAAATCGTGAATGCAATCTTTGAACATCAGATTACGATAATATTGTCCCAGAGTTCACTAAATATCACCCCCATAGTCGCGTGTTTATACGCATATAAAAAAAACCATGACGTATTAATTGGTATACCAAAAAAGAAATTCAACGAA
>JAAYPU010000321.1 GCA_012519645.1 Clostridiales bacterium
ATTGCTCAACCAGCGGTCCTTTAACTGCTATCCAGAGCATGCGGGATTCCTGCTCGCATACGAGTTTACTTCCATGTGTATAGGGCGGGATTATTGCGCCTTCCCTTACTTTCATGGAAAAATTGGCAATAGAATCCACAAAATCTACTACGCCGGATTGTACGGCAAGCCATACCCAATCTTCCCTTTGCTTTAGTGGAAATTCCCCAACAGGGAGCATTGTGCTTCCGGCAGAAGATATCCAAATGCCGCTAGCCCTTGCCAGCGGATCGGGGTCGTGCATCCCTTCAACGCATAGCGGCGTTACTACGCCTTCTTTATTTTCTAAATCAAACATTATAGAACTAAACTTTTTTGAATCCGACATACTTACCTCCTAAAATAAATACCACGTTATTATATACACCAATTCTTACATTGTCAAGTTAAATACCTTTTTTAACATTTAATTTATTTTTATTAAAAAATGTGGGTAACTATTTGATGTTATTTATAAATTAAAAGCATTGACATTATATCGGTGTACCGATATAATATGTGTGATGGAGGTGCGCTATATGACGGTTCATGAATTGCTTAAAAACAAGAATATTACATTATACAGGTTATCAAAAAACAGTGGTGTTCCATATACAACACTAAATGATATATACCATGGCAGGACAAGCTTAGATAAGTGCTCAGCGGAAACAGTGTACAAATTATCTAGGGAGCTTGATATAAGTATGGAAGAGCTTCTTGCGCCTTATGTGAGGGAGCGGATAAGCTTTGAACTGTACAAAAGCAATGTATGCCATAGGCTTAAGGAGCTAGGGGATATAGACTTTATAATCGAAATGCTAAAGTCAGATGAAATCAGCAAACTATATAGGCGAAAATGGTACCCTGAAAGCCTATATCTGCTTGCAATGCTGGATTATATAAGCAGAGAAAACAATGTACCCCTATGTACAAAGTATGAGCCACTGCGTAGTGTAAAATTAAAAGAAATACTTTATCCATCGGGTGTGCTAGCCATGGCAATGGTAGGCGATGGAGAAAAGCTAAAGAAGAAAGCATTATCAAATTCTATTCCAGAATTTGTTAGGCATAACATAGTAGAGAATGAGGTACGGAATATTGCCTGATGTAATACATTCATTCAATAAGGAAAATTTAGACATATATTTAAAAGAACTTGCTAAGCTTTTTAGAAAACAAAACGGCAAGTATGCCACTGCTGAAATCATATTAGTTGGTGGCGCTGCCATTCTTATAAATTACGGTTTTAGAAATACAACAGTAGATGTAGACGCTATTATACACGCTTCATCTTCAATGAAGGATGCAATAAATCAAGTTGGTGATAATTACAATCTGCCAAATAGTTGGCTTAATACAGATTTTATGCGTACTGATTCTTACACGGAAAAGCTCAACGAATTTTCTAAATACTACAAAACATTTTCAGATGTACTACAAGTGCGAAGTGTTTCCGCAGAATACTTGATTGCGATGAAATTAAAGTCAGGCAGGAAGTACAAAAACGATCTATCTGATATTATAGGTATATTAGCTGAACACGAAAAAAGAGGCGAACCCATTACCCTAGATAGAGTAGATAAAGCGGTAAATAATCTATACCAAGGTTGGGACGGTATCAGCAAAGATGTTAAGACTTTCATAAAAAATGCTTTCAAAGCTGGAAATTATCAAGAGTTGTATAGGCAAATACAGGAGCAGGAGAAAAGCTCAAGAGATGTATTGATTGATTTTCAAAGGGAACACCCGCAAGCTGTTAATCATTCTAATGTGGATGAAATTCTTGAGAAATTAATATCTATTAAACCTAAACCGGAATAGATAAACTGCTTATGGTGTGTTAAACTTTATCATTTTAATTAGAAATGCTTGCAACAGCAAAAGAAAAAGCCGTCAAATTCTGACGGTTTTCACATGGTACGAGTGTTCTTATAGGACTTTTTCAGAAAAG
>JAAYPU010000322.1 GCA_012519645.1 Clostridiales bacterium
ATCGAAGAGCTTGAAAAGCCCGATATGATGGTATTTGATCTGGACCCTGATGAAGGAATGGATATAGAAAGGGTACGACAAGGTGTGAGAGATATTAAGAGTATTCTATCCGAGCTTTCTCTGATTTCATATCTAAAAACCAGCGGCGGAAAAGGCTATCACGTGGTTGTACCTTTAAAGCCTTCGGTAAACTGGGATACCTTTCACGATTTTGCAAGAGGTGTTGCCGAGGTAATGGAGCAAAAATGGCCTGACCATTATACAAGCAACGTAAGAAAAGCTAAGCGGGCTGACAAAATATTTATAGACTGGATCAGAAATGCCAGAGGCGCTACCAGTATTGCACCCTATTCGCTAAGGGCGAGAAAAGGTGCTAAGGTTTCCATGCCTAACTTTTGGGATGAGCTTGATGTTATAGCCCCCGATGGTATAGATATGGAAAACGCACTTTTAAGAATCGAGGGCAATGACCCATGGAAAGACTTTCTTAATACTGATCAAATGCTTAGATAATATATGCAAGTTTAGCGCCCGCAGACTGCAGTCTGCAGTCTGTAATGTTTTTGCGCTAAAAATGCCGGATTGAAGATAATCCGGCATTTAGCTTCATACTCTATTTGAGAGCAATACTTCTGACATTTTTATAAGCAGCTCCCATATACCTTTCCTCGGCTATATCCCCATGCTTTTCAGCCATTTCAGGGCTTCTTCCTTTGTGCTGAAGTAATCTTCAACCATCTTTCCTGTTTGTGCTGTGCGCTGATGCCTTTTGGCCTGTACTTTAATCGCTGCCAGACCTCCGGATATGAATGCCATGGCAGAACAGCCGGCCTCTTCACACTGTTTATGGAGTTCTGCAAAGGCTTGTTGTGTTTCAGGTTGTTCAACCGGATCCAATTTCTCAATGTTTGGAGCATAAGCCCATTTCCCTTTGAAGTTCTTTCCCTTTTCCACTACATAAGCTGTGAGTTCCTGGACTGCTTTTGCAGTTGCTTTTCCGCTTGCTTCTGTCAGTACGATGTTTCTTCCGGGTACGTCATGTTTTAATAATGACCATTCACTTTTTCTGTTTTCCATGTTTTCAACCTCCAATATATAAATATTTTTGTGACACTAAATAGTGTCAATTATCATCAGAATTATTAAATTTCTCTGTTAAGACAACGAATTTTTTTAGTATGCCGGATAGATGATCTTTTATATGATTGGTTTTATCTGCTCCTAGAGATGATGCCTGTGAAATACTGTCTATGGATTCCAGGGCTGTATCTACAGAGGTCAGTAGGTTTTTTGATGTCGAATCGAAATCATTAACCATATCGTTCATAAATGAAGCATCTTCATTATACTTACAGGCAACCTCCATAATAGACAGGTAATTATCCGTTACATCAGCAGATACGAACTGAAGTAATTTACTTGAGCTTTCCGAAAGATTATTAACAGATAGTTCTACTTGACTTGTTATATTTTTAATTTTTGACATTACCTCCTTCGATTGTTCGGCAAGCTTTCTGATTTCATCGGCTACGACCGTGAATCCTTTACCTGCCTGTCCGGCTCTTGCCGCTTCAATTGTGGCATTTAAGGACAGAAGGTTGGTTTGAGAAATAATATGAATAATGGATTCGGATAATACAGATATCTGCTTTACAACTTTAGAGGCATCAATAGCCTCAGTCAATTCATTTTTTGCTTCTTCAAGAATGTATTTAGCCTTATCTTGTGCCAAACGAACTCTTTCCTGAAGGTTTTCCGCCCGTTTCAGAATTTCCTGAACGGTTAGTACACCTTGGGAGGTTTTGTCGGTTATGAACTGTACAGAACCAACAATATCCAACGTGGATGCTGCAATATCTTCCGAATTATCTGCAGTTTTTCTCATAATAGATGCCAGGGTTTCTGAAGAATCAGTCGCGGCTTTAATTTCTGATTCAAGTTCATGCATATCCTGAAAGAGAATATCAACATTCTCCGTTTTGTTATTTAACGGGTTATTCCGTACTTCGTCAATAAGTGCGGTCAAGGCTTTTTCTATAGAGTTTGCGATGATACCCAATTCATCTTTTCTACTTTTCAGTTTCATGGGAATGTCCTGTATTTCCTTTTCCCTTGTTATGACAGCAAGGTATTCTTTTAAGGCATAAAATGATTTTTGCTTTGAATTTTCCTGCAACATATTAAAAATAAAGAGAAAAATTACAGCAATAGAAATTATTAAAAATAGAACTAGCGTAAAAGTATTTCCTTGAAAGAAGATATTCCATACAGCTGTTACGATGTTAAGAAAAAGGAAAACAGCCAATATATTATGGTCCAAGGTTATTCTTTTGTATTTTACGGGTTTGTCCAAAATGCTCCACTCCTCACATTGATTACTAGATATTAGGTAATTGCTAAACCCCGAAATCCGCTAGATTTAAGCGTTTTAGGGGTAGTTTATCTATATAACTCCTCACTGAATTGTGGTATAATATCTCTGAAAAGTAAAACATATACACAACTCAGAGAGGAGTTATAAACTAATGATTAAACCAAAACAGCTATCACTCAATGATATTTACGCAGGCTGCCTCGAATCTTTTGAAAACGACAAACCCAAATTTCTTTCTATGTTGGAAGAACACC
>JAAYPU010000323.1 GCA_012519645.1 Clostridiales bacterium
CAGTAGTTCCCTGAAACCTGAAACCAGAGACCTGAATCAGTTCCTAGTTCTTAGTTATTAGTTTGCAAATTATGCATCCTATAAAAACAATTCCAACAAATCCTGATAAAGGATATATGTACATGACCAGATTTTTAAATCCGAAATAACCGGACACAAAAGCTGCTATGCTTGTCAATAAAACAGCTTTGCTGCTCTTGAAATTCAACCCTTTTATTTCCTTAAACCTGGCAGAAATACCAAATAAATTACCGACAGCAGTCGTATAAACAGCAATTATTAAAACAATGCAGTAAACCCATTTTATTTGCCATGAAATTTTTCCTGCAATATAAATCATAGGGATTTCTAAATTTGAGATACCGGATATATCTGTGAACAATATCATAAATATGATCAAGGATCCCATTCCAAGCCCAAGACCTCCCCATACTGCACCCCATTTGATGCTTTTATCCCTTTTGGCTTCCGCTCCAAGAGGACCAAGAACCGCTGTTGAAAGAGTAATGTTATATGCTGAATATAGCAGAGCTGCCAATGCCCAGTTTTCTATATAGCTCGATTTGCCAATATCAATAATCGTGAAGGTCAAATCAGGATTTGCTGTTAGTAAAGAAATGACACCCATCACTATGATAGAAATTATCAATAACGGCATTGCAATACTGATAGATAGAATGATCCCATGGATACCGCTGATAACAGTTATTGCCGTTATGACAGTCATTAAAAGATTTCCCCACAAGTAAGATAAATCAAACTGTTGATGTAATAATGCACCAGTACCGGCAATCATTGCAGTCAAAGTCATAAAAAGAAATATAGTAATGCTGCAATCTAACAGTGGTCCGATAACATCTCCGCCGACATATCTGATAATGCTTTGATGCGATGAAGAATTTAATTTTTTTCCAAGGGACATTATTATTTTTCCAAATATAATAAACATTATTGTCGATACAAGTATTCCGTAAAATCCTTTGATACCGAATTTAACAAAAAACTGTAAAATTTCTTGCCCGGAGGCAAAGCCCGCACCTATGACCGTACCTATATATGTCATGCTTATCTGGTAGACGGTAATTTTTTTATTGTCCATATAGATGCTCCTTGATTTTAAATCCTTTATTTTCAATGCTTAATTAATTTTTATGCTGCAAAGAACATCTTCATAACAATACTGAAGATATTTACAAAAGAAAAGGCTTTGAATCCATCGATACAAAACCTTATACATTATTTTATGACATCCTGCTTTTTATTTCCCTGAGAATTTCCTCAGGTGTCCTGCCCTGAGCTGAAATAACGCTTTTCTTTGTCTGTGAATCCTGCATGCCTAAAAAATTCGTATCCATCCCTGTAACGACAATAGCGTCATATTCATCGAGGTTTTTGTTACCAGGTTCAAGGGTTTCCGTCCGGTATCCATTCTCCTCCAGATAGTTTCTGACATTTTGCAATGCCGGCTCTACGGCGATTTTTTTCATACTTTCACCTCCAATATTCTCTATTATGGGTAAAAGCTCGTTAAATATTCATATCTCCAAAGCGCATGCATATAAATATTTCCCTTACGAATATCAAATGATATAATCAATACATTAATTGAATTATAGATGTCGGAAAGGATGAACTTTATGAAAAACAACATCAGAGGACTGCTGCTGTGTATTGTGATCGCTATACCTTCATGGTTTTTAGCTGAATTGTTTCCCCTTGTCGGCGGTCCTGTTTTTGGTATGCTTTTTGGTATTTTAATAGCATATATTATAAAAAAGAGAGAGAAATTAGATCCGGGTATTCGATTTACTTCTAAAAAAATACTGCAGTATTCAATTATACTATTAGGATTTGGAATGAATTTTTATAATATACTTCAGGTTGGGGCTCGATCCATCTATGTATTAATCTTCACGCTTTCGGCTGCATTTATAACTGCTTATATCGTAGGCCGTGCACTTCGTGTTGAAGGCAAGCTGTCAACATTGATCGGCGTAGGTACATCGATTTGCGGAGGATCAGCTATCGCCGCTACGGCACCGGTAATCCAGGCAAAGGATGAAGATATTGCCCATTCGATCTCAACTATTTTTTTGTTTAACATCTTAGCTGTACTGATTTTTCCAAGCCTGGGTCAGATTATAAATATGAGTGATTTAGGATTCGGCATGTGGGCAGGTACAGCTATCAACGATACGTCTTCAGTTGTTTCCGCAGGAGTGTCTTGGAGCGCTATGTCCGGCAATGATACAGCACTGACATTTGCTACGATTGTCAAATTGACACGTACTTTGATGATTATCCCCATTACATTAGTATTGGCTATTTATACATCCGGAAAGACGAAAAATGAAAGCAAGGATAATAATTTTAACTTTACAAAGGTTTTTCCCTGGTTTATTCTATTTTTCCTTTTTGCAGCTATTTTAAATACATTATTGCCTATTCCCGAGGCATTATCTGACAGTCTGGTAGCCTTAGGAAAATTCATGATAGTCATAGCTATGTCCGCAATCGGTCTTAATACTAATCTCAAGAGGCTTATTTCAAACGGATTTCAACCTATTTTTCTTGGCCTTTGCTGCTGGTTTGCAGTTTCGATCGTGTCATTAATAGTGCAATACTTCATGAACAAACTATAAAATACGATTTATTAAAAAAGTTGATTCAAAAATCTCTGGAACTTGCTAAAGCAAAGTAAGCTCCAGAGATTTGTTTCATTACAAAAAGTTGCAGCACTTTATAAAAATTATATCGTATACAGATACTTTAATAAATTAGACAAGTTCGAGGCACAACGAAGTTGAGGCGCGGATCTTACATAAAAAGTAAGTGAGCACCGCAAACAAGGAAGTAACAAAGAAATTGGCAATTTAGTAAAGCATCTGCCCTTCTAAGCTAAATGTCTTCGCCTTAGTTATCTCAACCCTTACAATATCCCCTTCCTTACCTTCTCCATTAAAATTCACAAGCTTATTTGTTGTTGTACGTCCGGAAAGCTTTAAGTCATCTGTTTTACTCGAGCCTTCTATTAATACTTCCACAATTTTATCTTTATAAAGAAGGTTCTTTTCCCGGGAAATATCATTGAGCTCTTTAACAAGAGCATCAAACCATTTATGCTTTGTCTCAGCATCTATATTATCTACATAGCTCTCTGCCGGCGTACCTTTTCTGGGAGAGTATATAAAGGTAAAGGCAGAATCATAACGGACTTGTTTTACTAAGTCCAATGTCTCCAAAAAATCTTCCTCGGTTTCGCCGGGAAATCCGACTATAATATCCGTCGATATTGCGATATCCGGACTTGCATTTCTCAGTTTTTCAACAAGGAGCAAGTATTGTTCCTTCGTGTATTGCCGGTTCATTTGTTTTAGTATCCGCGTGCTTCCGGACTGAACCGGCAAATGTATATGATTGCATACTTTCTGACATTCCTTGAATACTTGAACGAGCTTATCCGACAAATCCTTAGGATGTGAAGTCATAAAACGTATCCGTTCCAGTCCTTCTACTTCATTTATCCTGTATAGCAAATCGGCAAAATCTATTTTTTCCTCCAGCGTTTTGCCATAGGAGTTAACATTTTGTCCTAAAAGCATCACTTCTTTTGTACCCATTTTTACCAATTCTTTGATTTCACACAATATATCCTCAGCTTTCCTGCTGCGTTCTCTTCCGCGAGTATAAGGTACAATACAGTAAGTACAAAAATTATTGCATCCATACATTATATTTATAAATGCCTTGGTCTCAAATTTTCTCTTAACGGGAAGATTTTCAACGATTTCGCCTTCCTCATTCCAAACATTAATGCATATATTTCTGTTGCTTAACGAGTCTATCAGCAGTTTGGGAAATTCGTGAATATTGTGAGTTCCAAAAACAATATCAACGAAGGGATATTTCTTCTGAATAGTTTCTCCTATATGCTCCTGCTGCATCATACATCCGCAAACTGAAATAGTGACATCAGGTTTTGCTTTCTTTATATGTTTAAGATGCCCCAGATTGCCAAAGAAACGCATATCTGCATTTTCCCTCACGCTGCAGGTGTTTAATATTATAACATCTGAATCTTCAGGGGTAAGACCTTCAATATATCCCATGTTCTCCAGCATTCCTGCTAATTTTTCGGAATCATGTTCATTCATTTGACATCCAAATGTAGTAATATGATATTTCTTGCTCATATATCCTCCAAAGTTTAATCTATATTCATGATTTCATCTTTACTGCATCGCATATTAGTTTATCATAAAAAATTAAAAAATAAACCTTCTTGGTAATATTATTACTAGAAGGCCGTTTTTCTATGGAATTTCTTATAATATATTAATACTTAGGTAAATGATATTATATTTCTTAGAGATATTATACTTTTGCAATGCTTTGCGAAAGTTTCCTTAACTTATAGTTCTTAGTTTAGTGA